>JBFIPX010000005.1:0-45951 GCA_041609895.1 Rhodothermales bacterium | reverse complement strand
TTCGACCGACATGATCAGTCGACACGACGCCGAGGGCCGATATCTCTACGCTTCTCCCGCGTGCCGACGGCTACTAGGCTACGAGCCGTCGGAGCTAATTGGGAAAATGGCGTACGACTTCTTTCATGAAGACGACCTGCCGGCCGTCCGCAAGTCCCACAATATGGTTCTCGACCATCCGGGGACGAAGGCCGTAACCTATCGCATCCGAAAGAAGGACGGCGAATACACGTGGTTCGAAACGACCGGTCGCGCGATCCGAAATGAGGCTACGGGGAATATTGAGAGCATTATTGCAGTCTCGCGCGACGTGAGCGCAAGGCGTGAAGCGCTGGATGAGATGAGTCGATACCGTGGCGAGCTGGCACGGACACAGCGACTCGGTCACATCGGGACGTGGTACTGGGATGACTCCAGCAAGCGATTCAGCTGGACCGATCAGGTGTCCTTTATTCTGGGGCATGATCCGAGAGCATTCGAGCCATCGTACGATGCCTTGCTCGAATCGGTACATCCTGAGGACGTCGATCGGGTGGGAGATCTTTTGATTCCCGATAGCAAATCCAACGGCGTCATCGATGTGGGATTTCGGATCCGGCGTCCCAACGGTGAAACGAGATTCGTTCACGGACGTGCCGAGGCGGCGAACGGTCAGGTTGCCGGAGCGACGGTCGTTGGGGTGTTTCAGGACGTCACCGAATTAGCGGCTACAGAAGAGGCCCTCGAGGCTCGCGAAAAACAGTATCAGGCCATTCTCGAGACCACGGTCGATGGAATCATCACGATCGATGAGATGGGCAAGATCCAGTCCTTCAACAGGGCCGCCGAGGAAATCTTCGGCTATCAGTCCGGAGATGTTCTTGGTCAGAACATCAAGGTTTTGATGCCGGAATACTACGCAGCAGAACACGACTCATACGTCAAGAGCTATTTGGAGACGGGTCATCGAAAGATCATCGGCATTGGTCGCGAGGTGGTAGGGCGGCGCAAGAACGGCGATACATTTCCGATGGATCTGGCCGTCAGCGAGGTCGAGATCGGTGATCGACGCCTGTTCAGTGGCATTGTTCGGGATGTGTCCGAAAGAAGACAGCTCGAGCAGCAAATACTCCGGATCTCGGAGCAGGAGCGCCAGCGCATCGGACAGGACTTGCACGATGGATTGGGACAAATGCTTACGGGAATCGGGCTTATTGCCAAGAACATCACCAACCGCCTCGAAGCTAAGCAACTCGATGAGGCGAGGGACCTGAGGGAGATCACAAACTTGATAGGCGAGGCGGACGAGTTCGCACGCAGTCTTGCGCGGGGCCTGATTCCTGTTGAGCTGGATGCCGGTGGCCTATCGGCTGCGTTTCACCGCCTCGCAACAAATGCCAGAAGGCTCTTCGATCTCGAGTGCACTTTCGAGGAGGTAGGTGGGCTACCGAACATTGAAAACACGATCGCTACACACCTGTATCGCGTAGCCCAAGAGGGGCTGAGCAATGCAGTTCGGCATGGTCAGGCCTCGCAGGTGCGGATCATACTCGCCAGCGGGCAAGAACAGCTTCGCCTGAGGCTATCCGACAACGGAAGGGGAATCCCGGATACCATAGATGAACAACACCCGGGAATGGGTATCCGCATTATGCGATACCGAGCTCGCATAATCGGAGCAACACTGGAGGTTCGAAAGCAAGCGGAGGGCGGTACCGTTATTGTGTGTACGCTCCCAATGGACTCTGCCTTTCGGCCTCAAACAAGAGTAAACGCAGGTACGGAAGAATGAACAAAATCCTGATAGTAGATGACCACCCTTTGATGCGAAAGGGACTCGCCCTGACGATCGATGCGGAACCGGACATGACCGTCTGCTGTCAGGCGGCGAGCGCTGAGGAGGCCCTCGACCTGATCGAGGAGGACATGCCGGAACTCATGATCATCGACATTTCCCTGCCGGGAATGAGTGGACTCGAACTTGTAAAGCACTTGCAAGCCGTCTACCCGGAGATCAGGATTCTGGTTGTTTCGCGACACGACGAAACCCTCTACGCGGAGCGTGCAATACGTGCCGGGGCGCGTGGGTACATCATGAAGTTGCAGGCCGGCGAGGTTATTGCCAAGGCAATACGGCGGGTGCTCAACGGTGGTATTTATGTCAGCGAGGAGATAAGCGAGAGGCTCCTCCTCGGCATCGCTACCGGGAGAGACAGTCTCACGAAGTCGCCTCTCGAGGTGCTCAGTGATCGGGAACTGGAAGTGTTTGAGCTGACCGGCAAAGGTCATGCGACCAGAGAAATTGCCGAGCGCCTCCATTTGTCCGTGAAGACGGTTGAGTCATATCGTGCCCGTATCAAGAACAAGCTCAACCTCAATACCGCTTCGGAACTCATGCAACACGCGGTGCAGTGGGTAGAGGGTGAGGGGGCGAATTGAGATGGTTCGTACTCAGATAAGGAGTGCATTGCCCGGCGCCAGAATCCAGGCTCCCGGTTCGCTATAGCACTTCGTAAAGCCTTCGGTAATTTCGGTTGTCCGGGTCGATCTCCATCAGGCGCTCGAGATACGTCCGGGCTCGGTCGGGCCTTCCGGTGTTGGCGTACAGCGACGCCATGTTGCCCAGCGCCTGTTCAAAGTCCGGGTTCAGTTCGAGCGAGCGATTAAAATCTGCCTCGGCTTGGGCGAAATCACCCGTCAGCGCGTGGGCGAATCCACGATTGTTATACGCCTCCGACCATTTGGGATGGTCGCGAAGTATCTCGTCGAAGAGTTGAATTGCACGCTCCAGTTGCTGGTCGGCGGTGTAGGCCGTCGCAAGCTTGGTCCGAAACTGTAGATGGTCCGGCGCGAGGGAGACGGCGCGCTCGTAGAAGTCGATGGACTTTCGCTGGTTACCTATCTGGGCATATGCTTCGCCAATTCGGTAAAGCGTCCACGGATCGGCTAGGCTGTCCGGCGAGATGGTCTCCGCGAGGGCAGCTACACGGCTGTGCTCGCCGCTGAGGGTCCATAGTCGTATGAGCGGCTCGACTAGCTGCCGCTCGCTCTTGGTTTCCATGGCTTGATCAAGGAAAACCCTGGCCGAGTCCAGAAACTGAGGACGATGTTCAAATTGTTCATAGTGCGCCAGGTATCCGTGCGCCATCACCTCGGCAGAAGGACGGCTGTCGGAGAGGCTCGCAAGCTGTACAAACTCCTGCTGCCGCTTGACCTCAGTTGAGCTGATCGGGCTCGGAACCCTTATATAGTGGTCCGTGATCTGGACGTGCGGGATGTCCTTTGAGCCCGAAATCGGCATGTGGCAAGATGCGCAGTCATCTCCGCTGCTCTGCCGCGCGACCTGGTCCTCAGAACACTCTGTGACATCGCGCTGCTCATGACAGGTGATGCAAGCTGATTTGTATGTGTCGTCCGGCATCGATTCGATGCTAACGTGCGCGTCGTGGCACGTAACACAGGTGAGCGGTCCGATAGCGGTCGAGTCGGTGATTACCCGAGATTCACCTGCTGATTGGATGTAGCATTCACTCATCCGTAATCGATCCGGATGGGAAGCCATGATGAACTGCTCAAGCGAGTCGGCATATCGGGGTTGGAATACCTTCAGCACATCTCCCAACTTCATTCCGGGACGAAAGTCGAGAAATGACTTGCCGTCTGTGGTCACGGCTGTACCTTGCAGGTGACATCGCTGACAGAGATCAAATTGAAGAGCCGGGTCAAGCTTGGCGGGGTTGACTATGGTCCAGTCTATCTCGGTTTTGATGTCAACTACCTTGCCTGATTCCACAGCCTTGACATGTGCCTCGCCGGGACCATGACAACGTTCGCAGTCGATTCCGAGAGGCACCTCCATGTAGCGGTTGCCTGAGCCAGGCACATAGTCCGGCGTGGCGTTGTGGCAACTCATGCATTCTACCTCGATCATGCGGTCGAATCGCTTATTGACCCCGCCCTCGAATCCCGGAGGGAGGTCCCACTTTCCTTCCTGCGCATACCACGTCAGTGGCATCTGGAAGAGATATCCATTCTCCTCCATGATGTGAGAGTTGGTATGCTGTCCTGATCCGACGATGTAGTCGATCTTCTCAACTCTCGAATGTACCGTGTCTTCGTTCTGCAGGCGGTACTCTCGGATGTAAAGGTCTTGATTTCTGCTGAAGGCTTTGTAGTAGAAGTCCCTGTGAGGGTCGTACACGGGGTCCATCGACCGGAAGTCCGCCGCGCTGTTACTGAGGGTTGCCTTTTTGAATGACCGGCCCATCTCGGAGTGGACGTATGTCTCGGCTTTGTCGGGGTGACACCTGGCGCACGCGGCCGGCCCGACGTATGCGACGTCCGGGTCAAGGTTGACGTACGTGCCGGGTGTGACGACAGGGCCATCCCTGTCGGTGGAACCGCATCCCATAATCAGCACGCAGGTGGTGAGGACAATGAGCCGGTACTGCATGAAAGGAAGTCGGGGTTTGGTGCTACTTGGGAGGAGTGTCCGGGGAACGACGAAGCCTGTCTTTCGGGGAGGGTCAACGACAACAAGGCGCGTGTCGTTTCAATGGCAATGGATATTATCTTGTCGGCCGCGCGAGTAAACAGTCGGTGACGTGCTAAGCAAGGCGTGCTCATACGGACTTCGGGCCGTAATATCATTAGCGATGAGACAGGAGGCGTCGTACCGGCCCATCCGCGAGCTAAGCAAAACGCTCGGCATCTCCTTCCACTTTCTCACCAAGATTCTTCAGCAGCTCACGGACGCTGGGATTCTCGTTTCCCAAAAAGGCCCCAAGGGGGGTGTGGCGTTGGCCGTTGATCCAAAGGGCATCACAGTCTACGATATTGTTATGGCGATCGACGGGTCGGGGGCTTTTACGTCGTGTATCCTTGGGCTGCCGGGCTGCGGTAGTCGCGTGCCGTGTCCACTTCACGAGCAGTGGGCGGAGGAGCGCCTGCGGATAGAGGTGATAATGAAGGAAGAATCTATCGACAGGCTGGCCCGCGAGGTTGCGTCCCGAAGTCTTCGGCTTGGCCCCTGACGTAGGGACTACACGACGTTCTTAATAGGCCGTTTCTCTACAGAAGCTTGAGCACAACTTCACAGTCAAGGTTTAAATTAAGACAAAAGAGTCCGAATTATGTTTTAGGGAATTGGATCTCCATTCACGACAACCCTACAGGTGTAGGGGAAGAGCCTACAGGTATGTGGGGAATGCATCACCCGAGCGTGCGGAGTCGCCCTGCCAGGACGACGGATCGAACCGGCATAGTTTTGAAACCGCAAAACTCAGGATGTCCGGTTCCTGAGGATCAACATCAGCAGACACACCACCATGGAAAGAACAGCTTTCGCGGTACCCGTTGTCCTCGTCGCATTGATGGCATTTGTGACCATCGGTTGCGGCAGCGCGGACGAGACGGGAACGCGGTCCCAGACGACGAATCAGTCTAACCCCAGCGGCCTGACCGCCGACCAACTAGAGAACGGAATTGGCCCGATCCGCAGCGTCGACCTTGGGCCGCCCGATGCAACTTTGGCCGATGCCGGGGAGGCAATCTTTCAGACGAAATGCAGCGCGTGCCACAAGATGGACTCGCGCTACGTCGGGCCTGCGCTGCGCGATGTGCTGTCCAGGAGATCGCCGGCCTTCGTCATGAACATGATGCTCAACCCGGCTGAGATGGTCGAGAAGCATCCCGAGGTCAAGGCACTCCTCGCCCAGTTCCTGACGCCAATGCCTAATCAGAATTTAACGGAAGAAGACGCTCGCGCCGTCTTGGAATATCTGCGGGTGCAGGGCGCGGTCGAGTCGGATTCCGAAGCGAGCTAAGACAAGAAAGCAACCAAGCAAGCGGCTCCGACACGGACCGCAGGAGGTCACAGATTATGTCAACACGAAACATTGTTCTGGGAATCGGGGCAGTGGCTCTGGTCCTCGGGATCGCCAGCGGAGCGGGCTGCGCGGGCTCCGATGCCGCCAAGTCCGGCGACGCGGCATCACAAGTTTACGTACCACCCGGATCGTACGACGAGTTCTACGGCTTCATGTCCGGAGGCTTCAGCGGTCAGCTTACGGTGTACGGCCTGCCTTCCGGACGGCTTTTCAAGGTCGTCCCGGTTTTCTCGCAATTCCCGGAGAATGGGTACGGGTACTCGGAAGAGACGAAGGCGATGCTGAACACATCGTATGGCTTCGCCGCCTGGGACGATGCGCATCACCCCGAGTTGTCAATGACGAACGGGTCACCGGACGGCCGGTGGATCTTCGTGAACGGGAACAACACGCCTCGTGTCGCCCGGATAGACTTGACGACTTTCGAGACCGACGAGATCATTGAGATTCCAAACTCGGCAGGCAACCACGGATCGCCGTTCATCACCCCCAACTCGGAGTATCTCGTTGCCACCACCCGGTTCAGCGTCCCCGTGCCGAATCGTGACATGGCCATCGAAGATTACAAAGGCAACTTCAAGGGCATGCTCAGTTTCGTGCGCGCAGATCAACCTGGTGAAATGGACGTTGCGTTCCAGATCCTCGTGCCCGGGTACAACTACGACCTCGCGCACGCCGGAAAGGGTCCCTCGTTCGGTTGGATGTTCTTCACTTCCTATAACTCCGAAGAAGCGAACACGCTTCTGGAAGTGAACGCATCGCAGAACGACAAGGACTTCATCGCCGCGGTCAACTGGCAGCGGGCGGAGGAATGCGTGGCATCCGGGCAGGCTCGCACCATGCCATCGCGCTACGCGCACAATCATGTTGGTGCCGATCGGATCGCCGTGACGGAGATGAAGACGAGCGTGACGGTCCTCGAGGCGTCCTCCTGCGAGAACATGATCTACTTCCTGCCGACGCCGAAATCACCGCACGGCGTTGATGTCGATCCGACCGGCGAGTACATCGCCGCCGGTGGCAAGCTCGCCACCGTCATTCCGGTACACTCTTTCTCGAAGATGATGAATGCAATCGAGAACGAGCTGTATGAGACTGTCATTGACGGTATCCCCGTACTCCAATACGAGGAGGTCATAGCCGGTGAGGTTGAGAATGCCGGTCTTGGGCCACTTCACACCGAGTTCGACGGAAAGGGATTTGCATACACCACGGCGTTTATCTCATCGGAGATCGTGAAGTGGGAGCTGGGAACGTGGCAGGTAGTGGACCGGATTCCCGTCTACTACTCGGTCGGACACTTGATGATACCGGGTGGAGATTCGCAGACTCCATGGGGTAAGTACCTCGTCGCTCTCAACAAGATTACGAAGGATCGCTATCTCCCAACCGGTCCTGAACTTGCTCACGCAGCTCAGCTGATTGACATCTCGGGCGACAAGATGCGCATGCTGCTCGACTTTCCGACGCTCGGAGAGCCGCATTACGCGCAGGGCATCAAGGCGGATCTGCTTATGGAGAACTCCGTCAAATTCTTCCCGATCGAAGAGAACACAAGTCCGCACGCAGTCAAGAGTGAAGCCGAGACGCGTGTTGAACGAAACGGCAAGGAGGTTCACGTCTACATGTCCACGATTCGCAGCCACTTTGCGCCCGACAACATCGAGGGGCTGCGTGTGGGTGACGAGGTGTTCTTCCACGTGACCAACCTCGAGCAGGACTGGGATGTCCCGCATGGGTTTGCAATTCTGGGAATGGAAACGGCAGAACTGCTGATCATGCCGGGCGAAACGCGGACACTGAAGTGGTACCCCAAGGCCGAGGGAGTCTATCCGTTCTACTGCACGGACTTCTGCTCGGCGCTGCATCAGGAGATGCAGGGATACGTCCGGGTATCGCCCGCCGGATCGAGGACGCCGTTGGCGTACGGGACTGGTGAACTGAAGCCAGCTGGATAATGAATCTGCGGAACGAAGGGCCGCGCCCCAGCGGTGCGGCCCTCGTCGTGAAGACAAACTATGACGACTCAATCGCGAATCGTACTTGCTGCAGCGTCACTGGCTCTGGTTCTGGTATACATCTTTCCGATCTGGAAGATATCTCTGGATGCGCCGCAGTATCCGGAAGGACTCGGAATGTATATCTGGATTGACAACATAACGGGAGAGAAGCCGCACGACCTGCAGAACATTAACGGACTGAACCACTACATCGGAATGAAGAAGATCGTGCCCGACTCCATTCCAGAGCTGAAAATCATGCCGTGGTTCATCGGCTTCATGATTGCGTTCGGTCTCATCGGGGCGGCTTCGGGCAAGCGATTCATGATGTGGAGCTGGATTGTCATCTTCGTGGTGGGAGCTGTCGTGGGACTAGTCGATTTCTACCTATGGGAATATGACTACGGGCACAACCTCGACTCTGAGACGGCGATCATCAAGATTCCCGGCATGAACTATCAGCCACCGCTCATCGGCTCAAAGAAACTGCTGAACTTCACAGCTTCCTCGTGGCCGGCGTTGGGCGGTTGGATGACGTTTATTTCGCTCGGTGCAGTGCTGGTTACCGCTCTGCGAAATCGAAAAGGAAAGAACCCCGAGGCCGCCACTGTACGACCAGGCTCGAAAATGGCCGCGGTGCTTGTGGCCGGAGTGATTGGGACCGGTGTTGCCGTGTCCGGATGCACGCCCGGACCGTCACCAATCCAATATGGCGAGGATCAATGCGACTTCTGCCGAATGACGATTCTAGACGAACGTTATGGCGCGGAGCTCGTTAATTCGAACGGCAAGGTGTATCGTTTCGACTCAATCGAGTGTCTTGCAAGTCATGTCGGGACTCCGGAGTTTGACGAGCGGCATGTGCACTCCCTCTGGGTTGCGGATTTCGGCAGACCTGGCACGCTCGTCGAGGTCAATGATGCGACAATCCTCCAAAGCGAAAACATCATCAGTCCCATGGGAATGAACCTCGCCGCCTTTGGTCCGATGATGGACGAAGAGAAGGCCATCAACGCTTTTGGAGGAACTACGATCGGATGGGAAGAGGTTGTCAGTCTCGTTTCGTCGCGCGGCGGGATGCGTCCTGCGTCGATGACCCGATAATCTAGACGCACACCGATTATCTACATTTAGTCCACCACCATGAAGACGCGATTCTCACTCGCGATCGGGGTCATTCTTTTGGCGACGGCGCTGGGGGCGTATCCCGTTGCCGCGCGCACCATCTCCGTCGGCCCCAGGGGCGACGTCCGATCAATTCAGGAAGCCGTCGCCCTTGCGCAAGACGGGGATTCCATCCTCGTTTCTCCCGGCGTCTATCGTGAACCCACCATCGAGATTGATCGCTCGCTTGAGCTGCGCGGAGAGACCGGTGCGGTTCTGGACGGGGAGTCGGAGCGCGGCCTCCTGCTCGTGACGGCGCCAGGGGTTGTCATCACCGGCTTTGTGTTCAGGAACGTCGGCGTAAGTTTCGTTGACGATCGTGCGGCGATAAAGGTTGATGCCGGCCACAATTGCCGCATCACGGACAACAGGTTTGAAGACACGTTCTTCGCGATATATCTCGCAAAAACGGCCGGTTGCACCGTTGCCCGGAACACGATTATAGGCCGCGCCGAGCGACAGACGGCCGCCGGCAATGGAATCCACGCTTGGTACTCACGCGACCTGAGGATACTCGATAACGTGATCCAACACCAACGCGATGGTATCTACCTGGAGTTCGTCGAGGATGCCACGATCGAGCGTAACGAGTCGGTCGACAACCTACGGTACGGATTGCATTTTATGTTCTCTGACCGATGCCGGTATGTTGACAATCTGTTCCGATACAACGACGCTGGAGTAGCTGTAATGTATTCGGAGCGCGTCGAAATGATCGGCAACCGCTTCGAACACAATTGGGGAAGCGCCGCCTACGGCCTCCTGCTGAAGGACATCGATGATAGCCGCATCGTGGGTAATGTCTTTCTGGATAACACGACGGGGATAATGGCCGAGGGCGCCAACCGGATGGAAGTAGCCGACAATGACTTTGAGGAAAACGGTTGGGCCGTGAAAATCATGGCGAATGCCATAGACAACACTTTTTCCCGTAATAATTTCGTGGGCAACACGTTTGATGTGTCCACAAACAGCAGTCGCGCCTATTCAAGTTTTGTAGGCAATTTTTGGGATCGCTACCGGGGGTACGACCTTGATCGGAATGGTGTCGGTGACGTGCCTTTTCGTCCCGTCCGCTTTTTTTCCCTCGTGGTCGAGAGGGAGGAGCCGGCTTTGATTCTTCTGCGCAGCTTCCTCGTTGACCTTCTGGATACGCTCGAGCGGGTTCTGCCTGTTCTTACTCCCGAGAACCTGGTCGACGAGCAGCCACGAATGCGGCGAGTCGAGAGAGCCGCGCCTAACCGCCGGAGTTGAGTCGTATGATCTCGGTAAGAAATCTCGAGAAATCCTACGGCCGCCTGAAGGTCCTTCACGATCTGAATCTGGATGTGAGTCCGGGGCGCATTACAGCCGTGCTCGGTCCGAATGCCGCCGGGAAAACCACGTTGATCAAGTGCATACTGGGCCTCGCGACGCCGGACTCTGGCGCCATATCAGTGGGAGGGCTGGACGTTTTAACTGATTTCGAGTATCGAAACTCTATCGGATACATGCCGCAGAAGGCCACGTTTCCAGAGAATCTCACTGCACGCGAGGTCATTCGCTTCTTGCAGGACCTGCGAAGTGGAGGGCGTAATTACGATACAACTCTTCTGCGCGACTTCGATATAGAGTCCGACCTCGACAAGTCTCTTCGGGGTCTATCTGGAGGTACACGGCAGAAGATCAGCGCCTCCATGGCGTTTCTTTTCCGACCGGAGCTGTTGATCCTCGACGAGCCTACGGCCGGTCTCGATCCAAGATCGAGCAGCCTCCTCAAGGATCGGATATTGCAGTTCAGATCTGACGGCGGCACAGTCATCCTGACCTCACACATTATGAGCGAGGTAGATGAACTGGCTGATCGGGTGGTATACCTCGACGCGGGTCGTATCGCCTTCGAGGGAGAGCCCCGAGAAATGCGTGAGCGAACGGGTACGGATCGGCTTGAACGCGCGATAGCGCGCTTGATGGAGGAGGTGGAATGAAGGTTATCCGTCACATCCTCGCTTATGAGGTCAAGGATCTTTTTCGTAGTGCCTGGCTGATCGTGTACGCAGCTTTCTATGCTCTCCTCACGGCCGGCCTGTTGTACTATGGTGGTGGCGGGCGGGCGGCGGTGCTGAGTCTAATAAATGTGATCCTGACGTTGATTCCGCTCGTCGGGCTCCTCTACGGCACGATGTATCTCTACGCGTCGCGGAATTTCATTGAACTGTTACTGTCCCAGCCCGTCAGCCGGGGTTCGCTTTTCCGCGGGATGTATGGCGGATTGGCGCTGCCGCTAGCGGCGGCGTTCGCTGTCGGAGTGATAGTGCCCGTCGCGATGTTCTGGTCGACTATTGAAGACGCGGGCTCTCTGCTGTTGACTATAGTCTCGGCCGGTGTGTCTTTGACGTTTGTTTTCGTGGCGGTTGCGTTCGTGATCGCAAACGTGGTTGAGGATCGCGTGCGGGGGATGAGCGTCGCGATCATTATTTGGTTGGGTGCAACCGTTCTCTACGACGGCCTCATCCTCTACGTGGTCAACGTGTTCTCCGAGTATCCGCTCGAGATCCCGGTACTGGTACTGGCACTGCTGAACCCTGTCGACCTCGCGAGAATTATTCTGCTGCTGAACTTCGACATATCAGCGCTTATGGGGTACACGGGAGCAGTGTTTGAGCGCTTCTTCGGTACATGGCTCGGTATCGGGCTCTCGTCGCTTGCCCTGCTTGTCTGGTTAGGCGTGCCCCTGCTTCTCGGCCTCCGCAGATTTCGCGTCAAGGACTTCTGATCCGGGATGGAATCGTGGAGGGTTGTACGGACCTCCACCGGATCGCGACCGTCTTCAGGGGGCCTACCGAACGCTGACCGCCGCTCGTCAACCCTACGCCGGAAGTAGGTGATAGCCCCGCGGATCCCGTTTGCATCCCCTTACCTGTCTTAAGGACTCATTCCCGTCACTGGCACCCCGTCCTTCTAGATACCTTCACGTTAGAACCGCTCCCATCAACCAACGCAGGCTAACGGAGGTCGACATGAATCCGCATCCCGATAGATCGCCGAATCCGGCACAGGCGGGCCGGGTGCTGGTAGCAGTAGATTTTTCGCCCGACTCGCTGCGCGCCCTCGAAGCAGGGCTTGAGTTCATTGGTCCTCGCGCGGTCGAGCTTCATCTCGTTCACGTACACGTTCCGTTTGAAGAGGGTGACCTGACGGGAACGCAGAGGGATGCGCTTCAGGTGGAGATGGAGCACATGTACGAGAAGGCGGCTTCTTCTCACCTCGTGGCGGAAGACACGGTAGTGACGTATTCCATCGAAAGAGACATTGCTCCCGCGGCAGCAATACTTCGATATGCTGCGACGCATGACATTGACCTGCTGGTTGCCGGCACGCACGGAAGGCGAGGGTTTCGGCGGCTGATTCTTGGGAGTGTTGCAGAAGAGATTGTCCGGCTGTCGCGGACCGCCGTTCTCACGATCGGAGGCACGACCGACTATCGGCTTGGCCTGGAGACGAAGTCCATTCTGGTCCCGATCGATTTCTCCGAGGAGTCCAGCAAGACGCTCGCAGCAGCGCGGGTGATGGGGGAAGCCTACGGTGCCGATTTGGAGATCCTCCACGTTGTTGAGGAAGCGGTCCACCCGGCATTTTACAATACAGGCGTCTTCTCGGTGTACGATCTCCGCCCAGACCTTGATCGCAAGGCGCTGGAGGAACTCGAAAAGCTCTACAACTCTGTGGACGGGCCGGAAGTGCCTGTGACTTTTGCCTTGCGGCAGGGACACGCGGCCAAGGAGATCGTCAGTTTTGCGAAGGTGCAGGAGTCGGATATGATCGTGATGTCGACACACGGCCTAACCGGCCTCACGCACGTCCTCATAGGGTCCGTAGCCGAAACGGTTGTCCGAACGGCTCCTTGCCCGGTGATGATATTACCGCGCGAAGAGGCCGTGCTGACCCCTAATGAAGGCTTGAAGCAGGAAGAAGTTGCTGCCTGACTTCCTCACATCCCAATGTCACTAACCGTGCGCTTGCCCGATCTTGACTTCAGAAAGATGCTGGTCGCGACGGACTCGTCGGCCGGGGCCGAGGCAGCGTTTCACCTTGCGCGCTACGTCAGCTCAAAGAGCGGCGGCTTCCTGCACATCTTACACGTTGCACGGAGTGCAACGGCGGCGAGAGAATTTGAACAGGAAGTCAATTCACGGTACGGGCCGCTTCCAGATGACTCGGCGTCCCTCGAGATCCGCGTAGGACAACGTCCTGCCGAAGATATTCTGAGATTCGCGAGGGAAGAGGACGTCGAACTCATCCTGATGGGCAAGCATGGCTCTCGCACGACCGATCGGTTGCTGACGTACCTGGGTGCGTATGGTCAGGCACTCGGGTCTACGTGCGAGTACGTTGTTCGGACTGCCGAATGCCCCGTCCTGCTTACAAGTCCTCGCTTCGTACACGGCTCCGTGGATATAAGGCGTATTCTCGTTGCCATAGACTTTTCGCACTATACGCCGGCCGCGGTCCGTCTTGGTCGTGAGCTAAGCGATATGTTCGATGCAGAGGTCGAATATCTCTACGTTCGTGAAAGTGCGGGCAAAGAGGAGGCGGTTGAGACACCTGCTACGAACAACGGCATGCCACCCGGACGTTTTTCGGTTGAACGGGGCGCCGCCGATCGGGTCATACTCGACCACATTCGGCAACGAGGGATTGACCTCCTCGCAATCCACTCGCATGGTGCCACGGGGGACCGCCGCGCGCGAATAGGACACGTCGCAGAGAAGCTGATCCAGGCTGCTCCGTGCTCCATTCTCACTGTAAAGTCATTTGGCCGGTCACCGGTACGGCCCGATCAAACCGACAAGGATATTGTCGCTCGTTTGAGAGTCCGAGCCGGTATAGGATAAAGGGCGACTCGTCGTTTCGTGACGGGGTTTCATCTACAATCGCGCCCGTTGCCACCCTGCCGTATAAGTAGGGTGTGCCTCTTTAAGTCACCTTAAGGTCATGGCTAATCTTCCACTCTCAACGGAAAAGGTCCGGCCGTAGGACGGCTGTGGGAGATAAAAGATGACAGTTCTCAAGAAATCACCGCGGTGGAGGGACACGCGCCGCCCGTCGACACGTCGGCAGGATGGTACGACTGGCGCCGAAGTACTCGCAGCGGAACCTAAGTCAGATGACGCGGGCACCAAAGCGACGGTTCATGGCAGGCGCATCATAAACAAGGCCAAAGGCAAGGAGTGGAGGACGCACTATCGACTCTCTGTCGAGATTGGTTTGGTATTGTCTCTTTTCCTGCTGGCGGCCGTCATTCGTGCGCCCATCTATCAGTCTAGCGGCGGTTTGGATATCCAGCTGGCGCAGCAGGAAGTAGTGACGATGGAGGAGATACAGCAAACTAAACAGGCCGTAAAGCCTCCTCCTCCGCCAAGACCTCCGGTTCCAGTCGAGGTTGCCGACGACACCGTGATGGATGACGAGGAGCTTAACCTCGACGTGACGCTAGACATCACCGAGACGCCGGCATATGTGCCGCCGCCACCGGAGCCGGTCGCGGAAGAATCGGAAGAGGATCTCGACGAGATCTTTGTCGTGGTCGAGCAGATGCCTGAGATCGTCGGTGGGCCCGGAAAGATTTACGAGTATCTCGAGTATCCACTGATCGCGAGGCAGGCACAGATGGAAGGCCTGGTGGTTGTGCAGATTGTTGTGGAGCCGGATGGAACCGGATCATCTCCCACAGTAGTGAAGTCGGCTGGCCAGATTCTCGACGATGCAGCCGTCGCAGCGGTGCTGGAGCTTAGATTCAAACCCGGAATGCAGCGGGGAAGACCGGTCCGGGTCAACATGGCGATCCCGATCCGATTCCTGCTGCGGGATCGACAGTAGTAGGCAAGGGTCGTGCACAGAAGAATAGTAGTCGGGGTGGATTTCTCGGCGACGTCTCGCGCCGCACTTGAACAATCCGTGTTCATGGCAAGGTCCGCTGACGCCAGGCTGCACGTGGTCCACGTTATTGATGTGTTCGGTTCCAATCCGCTGGTTGAGGTGTTGCGATCGGCAGTCAATGAACAGGAAGTCGAGAAGCGTCTCATAGAGCAATCCGACGGGTTGATGCGGAGCTTCGTCGAAGATGTCGATTTCGGTGATCTCCGCACGCGCTTTGTCCACACACGCGCCCCGAACATCGCAGAGGCGCTGATCGAATATGCGAATGATCAGAAGGCGGATCTGCTGGCTGTAGGTTCACACGGGCGGGGAGCTCTCAAGCGCCTGTTCCTCGGAAGCGTTGCAATCCGTCTGATGCAAAGTTCAAGCTGTCCTGTACTTATCGTGAAGTCGAACAAGGCGGAATCCATCCGAGACCCCATCGATCGCATTCTAGTGCCTATCGACCTGTCGGAGATATCTCGATCTGCACTGCGTGAAGCACGTGCGATCGCCAGCGGTTACCATGCTCACATGGATGTCTTGCATGTTGTCGAGCCGTATTCCCTGCCGGTGTCCCTGACCGGAATCAGGAACATTCGCGATCTCGTACCTACGATCCTTTCAGACGTCGAGAACGAACTGCGCGATCTTGTCGCATCGATAGAGGGTTCGTATGTGCCTCACAGTATTCACGTTGGGGAAGGATCGGCTGCGGAAGCGATCAGGCAGGCGTCCGTGAAATTCAACAGCGACCTTATCGTAATGGCAAAGCGAGGGTCGACGCCACTTGACCGCGTCGCCTTCGGAAGTACCATCGAAAGAGTGACTCGCACGGCCGACGTGCCGGTGTATGTGATCCCGATTGCGCCCGTCGACAGTGCGCGTCAGACGCCATCTGCAAGCGCCAAGAAAGAGGGGTAGTTGTGATCGCCAGCCCGGCTGCCCCAGCGGAGATCTCCCGGATGTCCGGAATCGGTGATGGCGATTGCACAACGGCTGTAGGCACGATCTGGTCCGCACCAGTTCCAGACGTGGCCCGACTCCTGTCAACCGCATTCGAGTCCGGCCTCTCTGATCACGAGGTGACTGATCGTCGACATCGCTTCGGCCCGAATGTCCTCGACGTCAGGCCTCCGGTAGGTGCTTTCGAGATTCTCGCCAGGCAGTTCAAGAGTGTAATCATCTTGCTGCTGGCCGGAGCGTTTGTGGTCGCCTTGATGTTCGGCGAGTCGCTTGAGGCAATCGCAATCGTAGCCGTGATTGTGCTGAACACGGCGATAGGTTTTGTAACGGAACTCCGTGCGGAGCGCTCGATGGAGGCACTACTTCGACTGGGATCTCAGAGCGCCCGGGTTTTGCGATCAGGCGAGGTGCGAATTGTTAGCGCCGAAGAGCTCGTTCCAGGCGACATCGTTGCTCTGGAAGCCGGCGACGTCGTACCCGCAGACCTGCGCATCATCGAGAGCTCACGACTTGAATCGGATGAGTCGGTTCTGACGGGTGAGAGCCTGCCAGTTCCGAAAGCCCCGGAACCGGTGCCGGCGGTGTCAGCGATTCACGAGCGGAGTTCTATGCTCTACAAGGGAGCCGCGGTATCGCGAGGGTCTGCGAAGGGTACAGTGTCCGCCACTGGCCAGAACACCGAACTCGGCCAGATTGCAGATCTGTCGCGACGGGCTCGCTCAGAATCCACGCCACTGGAACGCCGACTCAATCGCCTTGGGAGGCGGCTTGTGGGTCTAACCGTGATTATCGGCGTGTTGATTGCCGTCATAGGAGTCGCGACTGACAAGGATCTGTACCTGATGCTGCAGACGGCCGTTGCTCTTGCCGTGGCCGCGATACCCGAAGGACTTCCAATCGTTGCAACGATCGCCTTGGCTGCCGGCGTGCGAAGGATGGCAAGGCGCAACGTGCTTGTCAATCGGCTCGCATCCGTCGAGACACTGGGATCGACGCATGTCATCTGCACCGACAAAACTGGCACCCTCACCGAGAACCGGATGTCGGTAGCCGAGATCGTGACTGCCGAGGGCCGCGCGGCGGCCGAAGATTTTCCGGACGTTCGGGTCGATGTGGCTCTCGCGCAACAGGATCCATTTGTCGGAATTGCCCTGGTGGCAGCCCTCTGCAGCGACGCTGTATCCGGCGAAGACAGGGGCGGTGGAGAGCCGATGGAGCGGGCCTTGTTCCGGTGGTTGGATGAAAGAGGCGTCCGTCCAGGGGCCGTGCGAGACAACCATCCCCGCGAGGGCCAGGAAGCCTTCGATCCCGAGATCAAGATGATGGCCACATTCCATCGGCTCGAGGACGGCTATCTCATGGCAGTAAAGGGAGCGCCAGAGGAGGTAATTGCCTCGTCTGAACGAGTCATTGCGGGAGGCGGACCGAGGACCCTCGATGGCAAAGACCGAGAACGGTGGCTCGACCATACCCAACGCATGGGTATGTCGGGGCAACGAGTACTTGCCATGGCCATCCGCAAGATGGATGATCGTTCGACCCGCGATCCCTATTCGGGTCTGGACCTGCTCGGTCTTGTTGGCATGTTCGATCCGCCTCGGGAGGATGTTCGATCTGCGCTGGCCCAATGTGAATCGGCTGGACTCGCGGTTGTCATGGTAACCGGTGACCAGCCCGGTACGGCCGCCAGTGTAGCAACCAGCGTCGGTCTCGGAAATGCGGGTGCTAAAGTCGTGCTCGGAAGCGAGGTGCCCGAATTTTCTGATTTACGTTCTGACGCATCCGATGCAGCACGTCCGTCATCCGAGCTCCTCGATGCGCGAATTTTTGCTCGGGTGTCTCCACGCGAAAAACTTGACCTCATTTCAATGCATCAGCGAGCGGGTCGCGTAGTTGCCATGACGGGCGATGGTGTGAACGACGCGCCCGCACTCAAGAAAGCCGACATTGGTATCGCGATGGGTGCGCGAGGGACCGAAGTCGCAAAGGAGGCGGCGGACGTCGTCCTGTTGGATGATGCGTTTACGTCTATCGTTGAGGCGGTCCGTCAGGGACGAATCATATTCGACAATATTCGAACCTTTGTCGTGTATCTGATGTCATGCAACCTGAGCGAGGTGCTGGTCGTCGGGGTCTCGACTATGGCCGGGGGACCACTTCCAATACTCCCTCTACAAATTCTGTTTCTGAATCTCGTTACGGATGTATTTCCGGCCCTTGCGCTCGGGGTGAGTCCCGGTCGCGCAAATGTGCTGAATGAACCACCCCGGTCGCGAGACACACCAGTTCTGCGGAGAAAAGAATGGACGATGATCGCGCTTCTTGGCGTTTTGATGACTGTGTCGGTCCTCGCCGCTTTATTTTTTGCGATGACCGGTCTCGGTTATCCGATCGAGAAGGCGATTACCGTCTCTTTCCTGACCTTGGTCTTTTCGCAGCTCGCGAACGTATTCAACATGCGAGGAAAGCGCTCGGGAGCATTCCGAAACGAAGTCACGTCCAACCGATACGTCTGGCTGGCCATACTTCTGTGCACGGCGATCACTGTGTTGGCTCTCGAAGTACCCGCCATCGCAAGAGCAATGTCGCTGTCAGATCCCGAAACGGCCGGATGGCTGACGGTTGCGGCCGCGAGCATGTTTACATTATTGGCAGGCCAGGTCCTGTTAAGGTTCCGCGCCCGATTCGAACGAGACGAAGAGGAGGCTGAAACATGAGTAACGCTGAATCGCGACTAATTTATGATGAACCCTGGACCGTCGACGAGCAGGATTTTCCTGCGCACGGCCCAGTGGCCGACCAACTCCTGTTCGCTCTGAACTATGCCGTATTGGCCCCTTCCGGTCATAACACTCAACCGTGGCTGTTTCGAGTTGGTGACGATCACGTGGACGTGGTTGCAGATCGGTCTCGGGCGCTTGCCGTGGTGGACCCGGACGACCGGGAGTTGATCATGAGTTGCGGGGCGGCAGCTTTCCACCTGAAGACGGCGCTGACGCACTACGGACTCGATGCGGAAATTCACAGGTTTCCTGATCCGAAGAATGCGGACCTGCTCGCGCGGGTTCGTGTCAAGGGTGCGGCGGAACCGTCCTTGACAGACCACCGACTGTTCATGGCGATCAAGAAGAGGCACACCAACCGCCAGCCTTTCGATGACAAGGAGGTCCCCGAGATTGAACTGCGATCCATGCAGGAGGCCGTTGCTGCCGAGGGAGTCGCGCTTGATTTGTTTACCGATGACGCCTCGAAAGGACGCCTTGGAGAAATTATTGCACAGGGTGATCGCGTGCAGGGACAGAATCGGCTTTTCCGCCGTGAGCTGTCAGCATGGATTCGACCAAACGTGAGCAGGCGAAAAGACGGAATCCCGGGCTACGCGGTTGGTGTCGGAGACGCGATGTCTCTCGCCGGACCGCTTGTAGTGCGGACATTCGACTGGGGAGATGGTCAAGCGGCGCGGGATGAACAGCTTGCAAAAGGCTCGCCGATTCTGTCGGTGCTTTCAACTACAGACGACAACGCGGCGGCCTGGCTCGCCACGGGAATCGCACTTGATCATGTTTTGCTACTCGCCGCCGACTACTCGATTCAGGCGTCCTACCTGAACCAGCCGCTCGAGATTCCCGAGCTGCGAACGCGCGTGGCAGGTCTGCTGGAGCGCAATGCCTTTCCGCAGATCATCTTGCGAATGGGGTATGGGCGGCTGTCGAAAAGGACCCCACGAAGGCCGGTTTCTGAAGTGCTGCTCGAGAAGTGACTGGCTACGATCGGTCGCGGTGTCCGGTGATGCTGTCCGGTCACGGTGCTACTGTTAGTTCTGAATCGGAAGCGACGTCCACTGGATGGACGAACACGAAGGGTGGAGTCAGCTCGTCGATGGTTCGCTGCATGCCCGTCCGATCAGGGCTATACTTCACACTACACGCGTTCACGTTGCGCGGTGGTGAACGACAAACTTGAGCAGGAACTCGAGCAAAAGGTGATCGACCTCCGTAGTGTCCGCAAGGTCGTCGATGATCGCCTGTAAGGCTGCCTCGTCCGGTATCTCTTCCCGATAGTGTTCCCAATATATGAGCAGCCGCTCCTTCTCTCGCTCGGCATCGAGTTCAGAGTGAAACTGCGTCCCGTATACGGGTTTGCCTTCGAGGCGAAAAGCCTGGTTGGGTTGCGAGCGGCTTCGCGCAAGTTCGATAGCTCCGGGGGGCAGCCTTGTGACCCGATCGTGGTGACCCATGTTGGCCAGGAAGCGGTCGGGGAAGTCGCGGAACAGAATGTCATCGCGGCCTTGCCGAGTAAGTGTGACTTCCCGACAACCTAGCTCCGCGCGGGCAACATCGTAGATCACCTCGCCGCCAAGGGCGCGAGCGATTACCTGGTGGCCCCAGCATGACCCGAAGGTCGGCAGGCCGACGTCGACCGCGTGTCGCACCAACTCCAGCAGAGGATCCATCCAATCGTAATCGTTCACCGCCGAAAACGCACCAGCTCCACCGATCATCATGACGTCGAAATCTTCGACGACGGACGGATCCAGCGAGTCGTCGAGGACATTCAGCGGGATGATCTGGTGACGATCGAGGCGACAGCGTTCCAGAAAGCACTGCTGCTCTTGCAGTTTCATTTCGTCGGACTCGCGGGCCTGAACCAGAAGCAGCTTTATGTGACTTAGCGCTTCGCTCATGAGTCGATGTGACTGAGTCGCGATTCCAGCGAAACGTACTGGGAAAAATCCGATTTTAGCATCGTGTAGAGCCGATGCACCGGCAGGCCCATCACGCAGTAGTAGTCGCCTTCAATTTTGGAGACGAACGCCGCGCCAAGATCGTCCTGTATGCCGTAGGCACCGGCCTTATCGAGCGGCGATCCGCCGGCAACGTAAGCGCGGATCTCATCCTTGGTCATGCTGGTGAAGGTGACGCGAGTGGATTCAAAAGAAACGACCTCTTTTTGTGTCGCGGCGTGTACGAGCGCAACTCCCGTAAATACCCTATGACTCTTGCCGCTCAGTTTACCAAGCATCCGCTCAGCATCCGCGGGACCGTCAGGCTTGTTTAAGATCGTGTCTCCAATGGTCACAATGGTGTCCGCTCCCAAAACAAGAGCATCGGGGTAATCGCGTGCTACGTAGCGGGCCTTTCGCAGCGCTAGCCGTTCGACAATCTCCGCCGGAGGCATCGGAGCATCAACCTCCTCACTAACCTGTGCAGGAACGATGTCAAAGTTCATTCCCAACGACGAGAGCAGTCGCGCTCTTCGAGGCGAGCCAGAGGCGAGTACAAACTGTATTCCTGAAACCATCGCTTATTCGTTAGGTGGCCGAATATAAAGCTGAGCGTAGACACTAACGTCTGAATTGACTTCGGGATCAACGTGAACCTAACTTCAATTGTCTCACCACACCGAGCTTATGACCGTTCTCACGTTCGCAAACCACAAAGGGGGTACCGGAAAGACCACTTCTGCTCTTTGCGTTGCGGCAGCTCTCGGAATGTCGGGTCGAAGGGTGTTGGTCGTCGACCTTGACCCTCAGTGTTTCCTGACACGGATGGTCGGAGTGCCGGAGCCGTCCGAGGAGTCGTCCTCGCTCGCGCTCTTCAATTCGGACCACGTTCTCGCCACCGAGATGTGTGAGAGGCTTCAGTGGTTCGACCTTCTTCCTTCGTCCTCCAGAGCACCGAAATTTCTGAGGAGCTTATCCAAGGCCTCGGATGTGTTGTGGGTGCGAGAATCGCTGAACGATGCGTCACTCGAATACGACGCGGTACTGATCGATACGGCGGCAGCCGTAACCGCCTATAGTCTGGGCGCTCTCGTAGCAGCTGACCTGGTCGTCATTCCCATCGCTCCGGAATACCAGCCCGTGATCGGAGGCGAACAGTGTTTCGCTACCGTGGAGACGGTTCGCAATCGTTTGAATCCAGACATGATGGAGCCGAGGCTGGTATTGACGCAGGTGGATGCTCGAAAGAGATCGCACCAGGCATTCCGCACGTATCTGCGTCAGAAGTATGGAGCGCGGGTCTTACGCAGTGAAATTCGGACAAGTGCCGTGCTGTCCCAGTCCTATTCAGATGGCACAACCGTTTTCGACCACGAGTCCGGTTCCCGCGGAGCCATCGACTACGCCAACCTCACCGATGAGATGCTTACGATAATCGAGGCAGGCACGAATGCCGAGCATGGGCCGGGCGCAACAGAGGAATACTCGCATGTCGGCGGGTGATCTGATTCGGCTTCTGGCGTCTGTCGCGCTGTCGGCGGCAGTACTGCTCGCGCTGTCGGGTGTGATGTCGAATGGTCCGGCAATCGGCAGGTTACTGGACCCTGTTGATGGACTGTACCGAACTGCGCGCACCGCGACATACCCGTCGGAGTCATCGGTCAGATTTCGGTCAATCGGCGACGAGGTAGAGGTCATCCGCGACGAAAGGGGTGTTCCGCACATCTTTGCACATACCGACCGAGACGCGATGATGGCTCTTGGCTATCTGGTGGCGCAGGACCGCCTCTTCCAACTCGACTTTATTCCCAGAGTGGCGTCCGGCAGACTGTCAGCCGTACTGGGTCCAAGTGCGCTGGCTACCGACCGATTCATGCGCACGATAGGTATGGATTTAGGTGCACGAAAAAATGCGGACCGCATTCTCGAGGAGAATGGTGTGGAGTCGGATCTGGTCGAATGGTACTGTGCCGGCGTGAACGCCTACATCGACGGCCTCGGCGAACGCGACCTTCCATTCGAGATGAGACTGCTGGGTTATCGACCCGATAGGTGCTCGGCCCTTCAGGTAGCCCGCGTGCTTCAGTTCATGACGTACGATCTCACGTTTCGCACTGACGAAGCTCTTTACGGAACGCTCCGGTCGGCCTTGAGCCCGGAAGACTATGAAGAACTGTATCCGCAACATGCCGCGTTAAACGATCCGATCATTCCAACGCCGGACGCAGAGAGTGAGTCGGATCTTTCATCCGTCGGGTCGCCGGCTTTTTCTCTCACCGGCTCTTCGGCGGCTGAACTACAAAAGGGTTTTGATCTAACGTCGGAGACCCTGGGGATCGGATTCGTACCCGGCCGCGGTTCCAACAACTGGGCAGTGGCCGGTAGGAAGTCCGCGACCGGATCGCCCATCCTGGCTGGCGACATGCATTTGCGAGTAAGTCTGCCTGCGATATGGTATGAGGCGCACATCGTAACCCCGGAAATGAACCTGTACGGCGTAACGGTGCCCGGCGCGCCTGGACTTGTCGAGGCTTTCAACGCGGATCTGGCGTGGGCCTTTACCAACACAGGTGCAGATCAGATCGATCATGTAGCGCTACAGCTGGACGCAACGGGCACCCGTTATCAGACGACTGATGGCTGGAACGAACTCGATCTCGTCGTGGACACGATCGCCGTTCGTGGGGCGGAGGCGCGCGTCGACACATTTGCTCATACTCCCTGGGGACCAGTCTTGCGAGCGGGAGATAGTGCAATTGCACTGCGCTGGGTCGGGCATGATTCGAGCAGGACGCTGGAAGCAATATGGCGTATGGGTCACGCCCGAAGCATGGATCAGTTCGAGGAGGCGGTGCGACTCTGGGATACGCCAATGCAAAACATCCTGTTTGCGGACGTTGCGGGCAACATAGCGATTCGGTCCACCGGTCTACTGCCGATTCGCGAACAAGGCGACGGTGCCGGGCTGGTGAAGCGCGAGCCTGATCAGCGTGTTTGGTCGGGCCGTGTACCGTTTGAGGAATTGCCTTTCGAGTCCAACCCATCCCAGGGATATCTCGCGTCGGCGAATCAGGAACCGGCCGGATACTGGTATCCACACTACATGGGACATGACTGGCGAACGGCCTACCGCGGACTGCGGATCAATGAACTGCTTCGCGAACGTGCGACCCATTCGGTCGATGACTTCAAGAGATACCAGGCCGACGTGGTTGCAGTGCACGCCAGACACCTCACCTCAACAATTGCCGATCTCCAATGTGAAATATTAGAGGCTGATGCGCTGCGAATCGAGCTCGCAAACTGGGACGGCGACATGCGGGCTGACGCAACCGAGCCGCTAGCTTATGATACGTGGCTGGCCGCGCTGTCGCGGCTCGCCTGGGACGAACCGGAGCTTGACGCAAAGGCACCTTACGTCGCGCAGTTGTACCGGCTGCTTACAGGCGATGTCTCAAGCAAATGGGCCGATATTGTTGCAACGCCCGAGGTTGAGACAGTCCGTGACCTGTTGTGTCGCTCACTGGAAGCTGCTGCGCAAGATCTGAGCGGCGAGGCCGGGAGTGACTGGGGCTCTGCCCACCGAATCATCTTCCGGCATTTGATCTCGTCGCCCCGATTCTCGTCCCTCGGTCGGGGACCGTTCACGTACCCTGGAACGTCCGAGACGCTCTCGCCGGCAGCGGGGCGGCTTGCTACACATAGCGCGAGCTGGCGCGTGGTCGTAGATCTCTCATCGTCGCCTCCGATCGGCTTCGGAGTATATCCAGGGGGCGCTTCTGGCAACCCCTTTAGTCCTTTCTATGACTTGCACGTTCAGGCCTATTTGAACTTCGACCACTTCCGACTCCACAATCCGACCGACCCCGACTATTTTGCATCGCGCGACCTCAGTTCGCGGACTCGAATGACGCCGTAGCCACAATCGTCATATGCAGCATTCAGAAAGCAGGTTTTCTTCTCGTCTGGGGCTACTGCTGAGCGTACTTGGCATCGCCGTAGGCACCGGAAATATCTGGCGGTTCCCGCGGATTGCGGCGCAAAATAGCGGCGACGACGGTGCCGGAGCTTTTCTGGTTGCGTGGATCATCTTCCTGTTCGCGTGGAGCATCCCCCTCATTATTGCAGAATATGCCCTCGGCCGCAAAGGCCGAAAGGGCGTGGTAGGCACCTTCATCAAGACCGCAGGCGACCGCTTCGCCTGGATGGGAGCCTTCGTTGGGTTCGTTGCGACGGCGATCATGTTTTACTACTCGGTCGTCGCGGGGTGGTGTGTGTACTACTTCATCAAAATGACCTTCAACCCGCTGCCAATCTCGACGGACTCGGCGCAGGCAATCTGGGACGGTTTTCAAGGCGGCGGCTTCCCTGTCGTCTTCCATGCATTTGCGATGTGTCTCGGCGGTTTGGTTGTGTGGAAGGGAATATCCTCGATAGAGCGAGCGAACAAGATTCTCATTCCAGCCCTGCTCCTCATCGTCGTCATCTCACTTGTGAGGTCTGTCACACTGGCCGGCTCCGATTCCGGGCTTGCGTTCCTCTTCACTCCGGATTGGCAGACTCTGACCCGACCGAGAATCTGGCTCGAGGCGTTGACGCAAAACGCGTGGGACACTGGTGCAGGTTGGGGACTAATCCTGACGTATGGCGCCTATATGCAGAGTCGCCACGGGGTCGTAAAGAACGCAGTCATCACCGGCTTGGGTAACAACCTCGTGTCGCTGGCAGCGGCGGTCACGATCTTCGGTACAGTCTTCGCCATTCTCGGCGCAGAGATGACTAAGCCCGAAGTCCTCGAAATCATGAGGTCGAGCGGTCCGGCTTCCACGGGTCTGACTTTTATCTGGATGCCGCAGCTGTTTGCCCGGATGCCGGCAGGCGGCTTGCTTGCCAGCCTGTTTTTTCTCGGGCTCTCGTTCGCCGCATTCAGCTCGCTCATTTCGATGATCGAGCTGGCCACTCGGGTGTTTGTCGACGCCGGCCTGGACCGAACGCGGGCCATCGCGTTTGTCGGTGTATCTGCTTTCGTTCTTGGTATTCCCTCTGCGATCAACCTGGAGTTCCTTGGCAACCAGGATTTCGTGTGGGGCGTCGCCCTCATGATATCCGGAGCCTTTGTAGCGTTCGCCGTAATCCGGTACGGAGCGCAAAGATTTCGAAGCGAGATCATCGACAACATTCCGGGCGACTGGAAGGCTGGTCGTCCGTGGGGGTACGTGATTCAGTACCTCATCCCTCTTCAGGCGATCATACTCCTCGCGTGGTGGCTATATCTTGCTGCTTCTGTCTATGCGCCGGACACGTGGTTCGACCCCACGGACCCATACAGTGTTATGACGTGCCTTGTGCAGTGGGGTGCCGTGATGGCGATTCTAATACTCCTGAATCGCTGGATGGTGCGTCGCACAAGGGTTTAGCGCGGCCCGGCAGCCCGGCAGGGGCTCAAGTTTACGAGTCCCGCGCCGATACAAACGATCGGCGTATTGCCAGTTATCAAACTCCGTGGTCGTCTTTGTGCCGCGATGCCACTTCGACCGCGACAGAATCAAATCTCAGTGCCTTCAGGAATTCGACGTCTCCTGTGTGTCGCCATTGCGGCCGTAGTGGTCTCGACTAGCTCGCCTGTTCTAGCTCAGTCGGACACTGGTGCGCAACGTGTGGTCGTTGCTGATCTCTTCAAGGACTACAACGGGGACAGTAGGCCAGACCGGCTCGGAGAACGGGTGGTCATTTCGGGCCGCGTCAGTCTCGGGAAGATGATGTCGCCGCGTTTCAACAGCGCCTACATCCAGGATGCAACAGGTGGAATTCGTGTCGACGATGTTCAGGGAGGACGCGAGATCGTATACGGTGACAGCGTCCGGATCCAAGGAATCGTGCGACGCGAAGCGCGACGAATGTTCCTCGAGATTGACCAACTCGAGGTAGTCTCAACCAACCGCACGATTCTTCCTGAAATTGAATCTCCTGGCAAGGACCCGAATTTGACTCCGTATATCGGCCTTATAACGAAAGTTGAAGGCTACGTTGTCAGCAGGGCGGCGGATGCGAACGGAACCTACTTGCTTCTGAATCGCAAGGGGGGTCCCGTAGCAGTCAGAATAGACAACCGGAGCCCTCGCTCGATCGCTTGGACTTCTGCACCGGGCGACTATATCAGAGCCCGAGGCGTTCTTGACTTCTACCGGGAAGACGATCCCTTTTCCTATCAAATCTACACGCGGTCCGATTCCGATCTGGAGCGCGTACTTGTGCCTCCAAGCTACTACCCGTGGATAGGCGGCATCGGAATAGGCCTTCTCAGCTTTATTCTACTCTCGCTTGGGAAAAGGCTGAAAGGAACCCTCAAGTCAAGGGAAAGGCAGTACAAGGCTCTCTTCGAGCAAGTCGGCACGCCGATGGTCGTTGCTGATCCAAAACTTAAAGTGATTGACGCGAACAAAGCTGCGTGTCGGCTTCTCAGACAATCCCGAACTCAGATTCGCTTCCGTAGGCTCAAGCAGTTCCTGAAGGTCGATGACGGAGAAGATCTGGGCGTCATCACCGACCGCCTCAAGGTGGGCTCGATCGAGTCGTTTATCGCCGGTGTGTGGAACGAAGAGGTCGGAGACGTGGAGGTTGAGGTCCTATTGTCGCGTGTCCGGTTTGGCCGGAACGAGTTTGTCGTGGCGACGCTGCACGACATCTCCCGTCACATGCAGACTGTATCGGAATTCAAGCAGTTCCACGAGGACCTGTTGAACGGTGTACCCATGGAGGTGGCCGTCCTTACGCCGTCAGGCAAGTATGTCCACGCGAATGACAAAGTCGGATTCGGCGACATTTCAGGCGACTGGCTGAATGGAAAGTCGGACCTTGAGTTGTGTCGACGGCTCGGAATTCCGACCGAGGTTGCGCTTAGGAGGCGCGCCCACCGGCGACGCGCTATCAGCTCCGAGGAGCAGATCGACTTCGAAGAGGAAATCGAACTGCGAAATGAGACTCGGTACTTTTTGCGCTCGTACGTCCCGGTCGCCTTTGGTCCGAGCGGGGAAGTGGCTGCCGTTGCGTCGTACGCCGTCGACATCACAGAGCTTAGAGCGGCTCGTTCGCATCTCGACCAAGCCAGAGGCGAGGTCGACAAGGTGGGCCAACTCAAGGAGGCGTTCCTCGAAAACATCAATCAGGAGTTTCGAAAGCCGATCACCGGCATCATCGGGTTTGCCGAGATCCTACAGGGCGAAGTCTCGGACGAACAGCGCGAATTTGTCGGCTTGATCGAACGAAACGGTCGACGACTCATGAACACGCTCAACGCGGTTCTGGATCTGGCCGGATTAAGTAACAATGAGTTCGATCTTAATCCTCAGGTCTTGAACATCGTCGATGAAATTACACAGATACTCGACGAGTCGCGTGAGAATGCACAGGAGAAGGGCCTATTCCTCAAGATCGAGGCTAGCGAAACAGAGATCCTGACTCGAGCGGATCAGGGTTGCCTCACTCGCGTCGTTCAGAGTCTCGTAGACAACTCCATCAAGTACACCGACGCGGGCGGTGTAATCGTAGAGGTGGACGAGGATGACGAGAAGGTCAACGTGAGGGTCCTGGATACCGGTATGGGTATAGATACGGATCTCGTACCCGGCTCGATCGACGATCTGAGTCAGGACGACTTCGACGCCTCATCGGGTCTGCGAGGAGCAGGCATCGGCCTTGGAATCACGAAACGTCTTGTCGATCTGATGAATGGACAGATCGAAATGGAGAGTGATAAGGAAGGCAGCATGTTCCTGGTTTCTCTTCCTCGTGCTTTCCCGAAGAGCGGCCGGAAAGACTCTGCGTTGCCCAAGCTCTTGCTTGCAGAGGACAGCGTGGACGTACACATGATGGTTCGTTACGTACTGCAGGACTATTTCAGGATAGACGTCGCAGAGGACATAGAGGCGCTCTATCGGCAGTCGCGAAGGGAAACTTATGACGTAGTACTCGTGGATTTAGGACTTTCGGGGTACCGCGCTGTCGTGGACGTGGTTGAAAAGATCCGTTCGCGACCGTCCTACAAGAACGTGGCGTTTCTTGCCCTCGAAGAGGCTGGACGTCGCGTCGACAAGTCCCAGGTTCTGTCTGACGGGTTTGATCACTTCCTCGCGAAGCCGTATCGGCGAAACGAACTGCTGAATCTGCTAAGCAAGATCATGGCGGAACGGATCGCCATCGATGACGAGGAAGACGACTTCGTGGATGATCTCCCTGAGGAGTCGCCGTACTACAGGAAGTCCGCATAGGCAAGAGCCTGGCTCTGCCGTACCCTCCGTATCGGCAAGGGTCGGCGCTCCCCTGTTGAAACCGCACGATGCAGCCACTGTACCATAGGCTGTTGTGTCACTTAACAGGTTCTGCTTGCGATGAGAAATCGTGCTTGCTGCGGTATCATCCCCGTCCTCCTGGTGTCCTTTCTGGCCTTCCCGGTTACCGACGCTAGCGCGCAGACCGCGGAAATTCCTCTGGGATCCCCTATGCCGGGACAGAGCATTCAACTCATCGACGAATCGGGGAAAAGTGTTGTGCTAAGAGATCTTGCCGGCTCGGCGTCGACGGTGATTCTATTCTGGAGCAATCGGTGCCCGTGGACGTCAAGGTATCAAGACCGTATATCTAAGCTGTACAACGAATTATCTAGTTCAGATAATGCATTTATTTTAGTTAATTCGAACGATGGTGGCGCTTTCCCGGATGAGAATGCAGCCGCATCGGCCGGCTATTTCAAGGCAAACCGTATTGCTTCTCACTACCTGACCGATTCCAAGTCGGCGCTGGCTCGCGCGTTCGGGGCGTCACGGGCTCCGCATGCATTTGTTTTCGATGAGAACCGGACGCTGGTCTATGTTGGTGGCATCGACGACAGTCCGGGAGACCCGTCACGCGTCTCGAAACAGTATATCCGGGACGTGCTTCGCTCCATTTCAGCGGGCCAGCGTGTAGAAAGCCCACAGACCAAAGCGTTCGGATGCATGATCCGGTTCGTGCAATAGGTCAGTCCCGATCGGTCGACACGGTGTCACCTCTCGCTGACCTGGAAGAAGGATTCACCGACCTTCAAAGAGCGTTGGGCCTCACCTTCGAGCGCGCGTTGGAGCGCACTATTGCTTTTCAACGATCGAAAATCCGCGCGTACGATCGCTTCTGTCAGGCCCTGTCCGAAACGAAGACGCCCTACGTCCCGATTAGCATCTTCAAGCAGCGACCTCTGATCGCCGGCAGCACCGAGGATGCAGAGGCCGTTTTCGTCAGCAGCGGTACCGGCAGCAAGGGCCGAAGTCGTCATTACGTCAAACGGGTGTCAGTTTACGAGAGGTCCTTCACGACCCATTTCAGATCAGTCTTTGGTGACGGACCGTTTACGCTTGTTGGTCATCTGCCGTCCTATGGGGTGGAGGAAGAAACGTCGTCACTCGTGTGGATGGTTAGGGGCCTGATCGAGCGGTTCGGCGATGCCCATTCGGGTCTCTTTCTTGAAGACCCGCACCTTCTCGACGGCGCCATAGAGTTCAGCAGATCAAAGGAAACGAAACTGATCCTCTTCGGTGCAGCCTTTGGTTTATTGGATCTGGCAGAACGCCATCGCTGGTCCTTGCCGGCGGGTGCGAGGGTGGTTGAGACTGGCGGGATGAAGACGCACCGACGAGAGATAGACCGTTTGACGCTGCACGGACTGCTAGCGCAGGGCTTCGGGATCGAGACACAGGATGTGTGGAGCGAGTATGGAATGTGCGAACTGCTCAGCCAGTGCTATTCCCGCGGCGATGACGTTTTCTATCCTCCGGCTTGGATGCGGTTTGAGATCCGCGAGATCGACAATCCATTGCGCGTTGTTACGGATGGCAAGCCGGGACTCCTTGCGGTTGCGGACCTTGCGAATATGTACAGCGTTTCTGCAATCCTGACCGAGGATGTCGCCACTCGCATTGGAGGCGGATTTCGTTTGCACGGACGAGTGACAGGGTCCGATCTGCGAGGCTGCAATATGTTGGTCGAAGGATTACTGTCCTGACTATTCGGGCAATATCAGACCACAGCGCTAATGCCAAAGAACTCGGGAAGCGTAGCCGGTGACGACGCAGTCATCGAAGACAAGTATAACCTCAGCATGATGTTCGTGGACATTCCGCTGACTCTTCGCAAGGTGATGTGAGTCGGATCGAGTACGACAGCAGGACGGTCCGAATTTCGGTATCCGATGAGATCGGCAGCGTTTCAGGGTTGGTGACAAGTCCGCCCGAGGCTGACGCGGCTTATCTCTTCGCTCACGGTGCCGGTGCCGGGATGAACCATTCGTTCATGCAATCAGTGGCGCAGTTGCTGGCAAAGGAGGGAATAGCCACACTCCGGTTTCAGTTTCCGTACATGGAGGTCGGGCGCAAGTCTCCGAACACGCCGAGGGTCTTGACGACTACCGTGAAGGCCGCGTATTCGGTGGCCAAGGATGAATTCTTCGACCTTCCGCTCTTCGCCGGCGGTAAGTCGCTGGGCGGCCGGATGACGTCTACGCTAGTCGCAGATACCAATCCTGACGGTCTTCAAGGGCTGGTCTTCTTTGGCTTCCCGCTTCACGCGCCTGGCAGGCCCTCTTCGAAAAGAGCCGATCATCTGAGGAAGGTAGATGTGCCGATGCTTTTTGTTCAGGGGACGCGTGACCGGCTTGCCGACATGGAGCTCCTGAACGAGGCACTCGAGAGTCTGACGGCAGACGTAACGGTAGCGGCGGTGGAGCAGGGAGACCACTCGCTTCGTGTACCAAAAAGAACGGGTCGCGATCACATTGAAGTACTCGCGGACGTGGCCTGCCGGGTCGCCAGCTGGATGCGGCGGCACGTTTAGCGACGTAATCTCTACAAAGTCAGCTAATATGATTCGATACGTTAACGTCTTCATGATCGTCGTATTCCTGCTATCTGTGGCCGTGCAATACAACGACCCAGACGGTCTCCTTTGGATGGCCGTATACGGGCTGGCAGCGGGCCTTTCGGCGGCGTATTTCTTTGGGAGGCTTCGTTGGTCGTGGGCGGCGGTGCTTGCCGCTTTTGCGGCTGCGTGGTCTGTTGCGTTATATCCCCGGTTTGCCGGTCGTGTGACGCCGGGCGAACTCCTTGGTGCCTTTTCGATGAAGTCGGCCGCAATTGAGTATGCACGCGAGGCGGGCGGACTAATCATCGTCGTTGTGTGGATGGTCGTGCTGGCCTTCAACGTCAAGTCAAGTACGCGCGTGGACGATATCGATGGGATCGAGTAAGCCGGCGTGTTGGCAGTCCGTGCGTGGAAAAGTGATCTCAGGTCATGGAGTTGCCTCCGGTCAGGGAGACAAGACGCCTTATCCTGGCGGCTCTATCGAGATGCAAAAGCCATTCTTCCGACGGCGCGGGCTGGATATCTCCGGCTTCCATCCCGCTACCATCAACGTGGACATCTCTCCGGCTCGGTTCGTTTTGACAGACTTTGCCAGGACGTTGCGGAGAATCGAGTGGACCGATCTGCATCCGCCCGAAGACTTCTCCTTTTCACCTTGTCGACTCGTTGTCGGTCGCACAAAAGTGAAAGGCCTGATATATTTTCCTCACCCGGAAACGAAAGAAAGGCATTTCCAGTCCGATACCACGGTTGAGGTGCTGGCCCCGCTTATTGAAGGCCTCGATCCTGGAACGCCTGTTGCACTGGAGATAAATACGCGGGAAGTGGAAATAATCTGACCCCACCGGTCACAGTGAAATCTATCACCCACCCCCATCTCATTGAGCTGGCACGGTTTGTCAATGAGGCGGCGGGACTTGCTACGCGCTTGCGAGACGAGCTCTCTCCGAGCCAGCTGCGGTGGCGCTCGGAGCCTGACGTCTGGAGCGTTGCCGACTGCTTTGATCATCTGATCAGCACCGGATACCTGTACTATCCGAGGCTCGAAGATGCTATCGACGTAGCTAGCGAGGAGGGTGCCGGAACGGACTACGAACCGTCTGTTCTCTCCAAGATGTTCATCTGGACCGTTTCACCCGACGCAGGTATCAAGGTGACGGCGTTTCAGCCCTTCGAGCCAAAGCACGTGGGAGAGGACGTTAAGATCATGAACATGTTTGTGGAGCAGCAGGCTGAACTGATCGATTTGCTGCGGGCCGCGGACGGCGTAGATCTCAACACGGGTAAGTTCACTACTCCAGGATTGGTCCGGCTGACGGTCGGAGAAGGGTTGACGATGGTCGTCCAGCACCAGCGCCGACACGTTCTGCAGATTGAGAATGTTCTCAATCACGATGCTTTTCCGGAAAGGCAAGCTGCCAAATCCTGACGATTGAAGGCGGGTCTTTAGCTCGGCCCGCATACTCGCCGCGAACGGGCGGGCAAAGAAACAGATGAATACAGCTGCCTCTGCGTTCACCGTTCTCAACATGCAGCGATGGTAGTACGGTCGGGACGACTCAGGCGTCAATCATATCTTTCCCCGGGTGCGTCGAGAATTTCCGGCCGTAACGATGGCCTTGCGCCTCTGCCTCGGCGATGCACAGGTGTCTGACAAGCCAGAAGGAATCCAGTGGTGTTCCGATGCGGAAGAATCAGAGTATTGAAGTGGTTCTCGGAGACATTACGCGAGAGAATGTCGATGCGATCGTGAATGCTGCGAACAAGACGCTGCTTGGTGGCGGCGGGGTGGATGGAGCCATCCACCGTGCAGCTGGACCCGAACTGCTGGAAGAATGTCGCGCGCTCGGCGGTTGTCAAACGGGTCAGGCGAAAATTACCGCCGGCTATAATCTGCCCGCGCGATTTGTGATTCACACCGTTGGCCCTGTTTGGTCGGGCGGCCGTGCAGATGAGGAGAATCTCCTTGCTTCGTGTTACAGGGAGTCCTTGCGACTTGCACTAGGCGAGCGAGTGGAAAGCATCGCCTTTCCGGCAATCAGCTGTGGCGCATACAGGTTTCCTGTTGATCGCGCTTCGCGAATCGCCGTCCGTGAAGTAGAACGCTTCTTGTCGGAGCATCGCTTTCCTCTGGTAGTAAAATTGGTATGCTTCGACATGTCAACATACGACGCGTTTCAGGCCGCGCTTGCAGAGCTGGAAAGCTAGTTGCGTCCGGTCGGAGATGGGGATGAAGGAGAGGCGTGGTCTATGAATGCGGATAGTAAGAGGGTTTGCCGAATCAGCGGACGGGTCGTTGCAGCTCTCTTTGCAGGTGCTCTTCTTGCACCTCGCGCCGACGCACAGGTAGTGCTGGAGTCATCGAATCTTCCCATCATAATTGTCGACACCGACGGCGTCGCAATTCTTGATGAGCCGAAGATAATGGCGAGGATGCGCGCGATTGACAACGGACCCGGAACGCGAAACTCGGTGACGGACACTCCGAGCGCGTACGACGGATTGGTTGGTATCGAGTTCAGAGGCTCTTCGTCGTTGGCGCTCTTCCCCAAGAAATCGTATGCACTTGAAACCCGAAACGCCGACGAAAGCAACCGCAATGTTCCTCTTCTGGGGCTGCCCACTGAGAACGATTGGGTGCTGCATGGGCCCTACAGTGATAAGTCTCTGATTCGAAATGTTGTTGCGTTCCGCCTTGCTCGTTCGACCGGACACTACGCCAGCAGATGGCGATTTGTAGAACTCGTAGTCAATGGCAACTATGAGGGCGTCTATGTTCTGCTCGAGCGGGTCAAGCGGGACAACGATCGGATCGATATTGCTACCATAGAACCGACTGACGTGTCGGGCGATGCGCTGACGGGAGGCTACATCCTGAAGATCGACAAGACCGACGGGGCAGAAATTGGCGGATGGTATTCATCGTACGCGTCACCCACTGACGAAACGCGGTTTCCATTCTATCAATACCACTACCCTCGGCCGTCAGAAATCAGTCCGGAGCAGGAGGCATATATCCAGGGGGTGATCGAACGTTTGGAGAATGTCATGGCGGCCGACCAGTTTGACGATCCGGATACTGGTTATCCCGCGGTGTTCCACGTGCGTGCACTGATCGACTACATCTTGGTCACGGAGGTGACGAACAACGTCGACGGCTACAGGCTCAGCACTTTTTTCTTCAAGGATCGCGACAGCGTGGACGGCCGAATAGTGACCGGGCCGCTCTGGGACTACAACATTGCCTTCGGAAATGCGAACTATTTCGATGGTGGTTCCACGACCGGCTTTCGTTTGCTGTTCGAAGTGCCTTCGATAGACCCATTTCATGCACCGTTCTGGTGGACCAGATTCCTCGACGACCCCGTCTTCGTAAACGATATGAATACGCGCTGGAGAGAGTTACGCGCCGGCCCACTGGCTACCGATACCATCATGGCGTTTGTGGATTCCACCGTCGCCCTGCTCTCAGAGTCCAACCTGCGCAATTTTCAACGGTGGCCAGTTCTAGACGCATGGATCTGGCCAAACGTCGTCGTACAGGGCAGCTTCTCCCGAGAAGTGGATTACCTCAAGTCCTGGCTTTCTGACCGACTGACCTGGCTCGACGACAACCTGCCTCTGATCCGTTCCCCCGCCGGGTCGCCTGCGCCATATGATGGTCCGGACTTCCTGATTCGTATCTATCCAAATCCCTCCGTGCAACAGTTCATCGCATCAATTTCCATTCCTGACCGGCAGGGTCGAGTGAGCGTACAGCTGTTTGACGCGGTGGGTCGACTGGTTGCCGTCCTCGACGACCGCTTCGCGACGGAGTCAGTGACGCTAACCATTAGGTCTAGCTGGCTTGATTTGTCACCCGGAACCTACTTTGTTCAAGTCGCGGGAGCCTCTGGATCGGCTGTCGCACCAGTGACGATTATCCGGTGACTAAAATGGACCTTCGAGAAAGCCCCGATGCGGTCGACGACAGAGCGAAACGGCGGTCAGGGCGCTCCGGATTCGACCTCGCAGGGGTTTCCCTGCTGCTGGTCGTCACGGGTCTTATTGGCTGTGGCCCAATCACGCCGAAGACGCCCTTCCTCAGCGCCCAAACTGAAGACATGGCGCCTGGCATATCAGCCAACCTGATAGGACTGAGCATTGTCAGCGAAGACGTGTGGTGGGCGGGTGGATCCGAGAGCACGATACTGCGGACCACTGACGGGGGCGGATCGTGGGATGTATTTTCGGTTGGGGCAGCGGATTCTCTGCAATTTCGTGACGTCCACGCGGTTAGCGCTGATACCGCTTTTGTCCTGAGTATAGGCCCGGGCGACAAGTCGCGAATCTATCGTACCATCGACGGAGGGGCTTCCTGGGTCCTGCAATGGAAGAACGAAGACCCCGACGAGTTTTTCGATTGCTTTGATTTTTGGTCGCCGACAGCCGGATTGACAATCGGCGATGCTAGCGATGGTCGAATTGCCATCATGAAGACGATGGACGGTGCCCATTGGCGGCGGATACCTGATGCATCCATTCCGGCTGCGCGCGGAAAGGAGGGAGGCTTTGCCGCGAGCGGGACATGTCTCGTTGCCGAAGCCGATAGCCTGGCTTGGATCGCTACCGGTGCTGCGGAAGGGTCGCGAATTTATCGAACTGCCAACCGTGGTCGCGATTGGACCGTTCAGGATGTCGACTTCATTTCGGGTGTAGAGGCCGCAGGACTGATGACGCTTGCCTTCAAATCAGCCACACGTGGCTTTGCTGCCGGCGGGGCGCTTACATTGCCCGACGACTCGCGCGAGAACCTACTTGAAACCGTCGACGGGGGACTGACCTGGATAAGGTCGAGCGGTCCTCAGCTTCCTAACGTGTATGGCCTCGCCGTGACGAAGGACGGTGAGTCTGTTGCGCTGATCGCCGTTGGTCCGAAAGGTATGGATGTTTCGTTCGACGGCGGCTTGACGTGGAACTCGGTAGACAAGCGCAACTATTGGAGCGTGCAATTTGTGGGCCACGGCACTGCCGTAGCAGTCGGGCCACGCGGTCGCGTAACGCGGGTGAATTTCCTTCGTGACCATCGATAAATGGACAAATCCATACTTGTCATTACTAATGGCGACTCCGCAGCGAGCGCAATTCAATCCACCGATCTTGAAAATGAACACGTCCTACCCTGGCGAGATGTCCTGTACGAGGGCCCCGTTCCCGAGAATGTTGGCGACGCAGTACTTCGAAAGATTCGTGCGGAGTATCTGGCAGAGTGCGGGTATGGCAAGCACGACGAGATTGCCAACCAATTCGACGAGCGAGACAAACTTATCGAATCAAGTGACCGCTTTGACGAGATAGTTCTTTGGTTCGAGCATGATCTGTACGACCAACTGCAACTGATCCAGATCCTGGCGCGCCTGAGAGAGCTTGCGGCAGAACGCGTGTCCATCTTGTGCAATGACAGGTTTGTCGCCCACCAGTCGTCGGCGGAGTTGGAACGTCAGTTTCATCACCGACTGGCCATAACGCGTGAGACGTTCGCGGAAGCTGGTCATGCTTGGTCGTGTTTTACGAGTACGGATCCGACAAGGCTGGCGGAGATCGCCATCGGACCCGCGTCACGGGCCCTACCGTACCTTACGTCGGCTTTTAGCCGCCTCATCGCCGAATTCCCTGATCAGTACACTGGGCTTTCGATGACGGAAGAGTTCATTCTGCGAAGGTTGGACCTGAGCAATCTGTCATCTGGAAAGGACTTGTTCAGGGAGCACACGTTGGCCGAGCAGGCTGAGTTCATGGGAGACTGGTCGTTCTTTCGCGTTCTCCTCGATCTCGCGGCACCCCCCAATCCGTTGGTACAATTGGATGATGGCTTCGAGCCTCTTCCTGAAGGACGCCATATTGGAGATTGCGCTGATCTGGCGTTCCGGATTCTGCCGATCGGTCGACGCGTCGTCCGCGGGGAGACCAATGCGATCGGGCTGCGAGGTATCGACCGTTGGATTGGCGGAGTACATCTGGTTACCGACGCGGTTTGGGTGCGAAGGCCGGTACGCAAGCGCGACAATCGGCAAGGCTACACTGTGATCGGACCGGTCGATCTGGACAAGAACCCAGGCCGTTCTTCAAACTTCCGTTGAATCGGAACAATTTCGGAAGTGAGGCAAAATATGATTCCGTTTTGCCACCCAGCTTACGGTGGACACGGCTTTCGCTACATCAACACATAGACTTCGTATGATCGAAGTAAGGAATCTCACCAAACGGTACGGTCCCGAACGGGCAGTAGACGATATCTCCTTCGAGGTCCGTCGCGGCGAGGTACTCGGCTTTCTCGGGCCCAACGGAGCCGGCAAGTCGACTACCATGAAGGTGATTACTTGCTACCTGCCTCCTACGGAGGGCACGGTGGTAGTTGACGGCAAGGACGTTCGTAGCGACAGTCTAGCAGTTCGTGGCAAGGTCGGCTATCTCCCCGAGAGCACTGCGCTCTACCACGACATGGTCACGTACGACTACCTGCGTTTTGTTGCGTCAATGCGGGGTATTCCAGACGACCAGCATAGCGCCCGCATCGCAGAGATGGTGGATGTTTGCGGGCTTGAAGCCGTACTGGGAAAGCGTATCGATGCGCTCTCGAAAGGTTATCGACAGCGTGTTGGACTCGCGCAGGCAATGATTCACGACCCGCCAATTCTCATTCTTGATGAGCCAACCTCGGGTCTCGACCCAAACCAGATCATCGAGATACGAGAGTTGATCCGCAGAATTGGTCAGGAAAAGACCGTCATTCTGTCGACCCACATTCTGTCCGAGGTCCAGGCATCGTGTGACCGGGTGCTGATCATTCATCGGGGTAAGCTGGTCGCAGACGGGACGCCGGAGGATCTACAGGCTAGCTTTTCAGGCGGCCAGACGGTCGTGGTCGGCGTACTGAATGGCGAACCCGACGTCGGCGAGCGCATGTCGGCTATCGAAGGCGTGCGGGTGCTCGGGAGGGAAGACGCTCCCAATGGAGAGTCCCTGTGGACAGTTTCGGCGGAGGGCTCGGCGGATATTCGACCTGATCTGTTCCGTCTCGCCGTCGATCACGGTTGGACGCTGACCGAGCTTCATCGCGAGCAGGTCAATCTCGAGGACGTGTTCAGGCAACTGACTACATAGACATCGAATTCAAAGAGCAATGCGAGAAACCTGGACCTTAGCGAAGCGCGAGCTCCGCGCCTACTTCGATGGCCCCGCTGCTTATGTAGTGCTGAGCGTGTTTGTGCTCTTCACGGGGTGGTTCTTTGCAAACTCGCTTTTTCTTGACAACGTTGCCTCGCTTCGAAGTGTCTTTGACATCGTCCCGTTCATTTTTCTCTTCTTCATTCCGGCGATCACCATGTCGACCTTTGCCGAAGAACGCCGGTCGGGGACGCTCGAGCTTCTATTGACTATGCCCATCCGCGACTGGCAGGTCATCACGGGAAAGCTTCTTGCCGCGGCCATCCTGCTTGCGGCTGCGCTCGGCCTGACGCTCGTCTACACCTTGACCGTGGCGACCCTGGGAGACATTGACGGCGGAGCCACCTTCGGCGGCTACCTCGGGCTTTTCCTCCTTGGAGTGACGTGCTCGGCTATAGGCGTATTTGCATCCAGCCTGACGCGAAATCAGATCGTGGCATTCATCATCGGGTTCGCCATCATCTTCGGGCTGTATCTCATAGACAAGGTGACGCCGTTCTTCCCCGGCTGGCTTTCGTCGATCCTGCAATACCTCGGCATCGACTACCATTATCGCAACCTGCTTCGAGGTGTCATCGACACGCGGGACGTTCTCTACTACCTGTCCGTAACCTTTTTCGTGTGCCTACTCACTGCTTACAATCTGGCGAGACGGCCGGAATGATCGCATCGTTCAACGTCAAAGCCGACAGAATGCTATGAAAAGAGACTGGACAACACGATCCGGACTACTGGTGATAGGCCTGATTCTCGTCGTGATCAATATCATCGGTATTACCCTCTTCGCCCGCGTCGACCTGACCGATGACGACGTCTATTCTCTGTCGGACGCCTCGATTAGGCTGGTCGAAAACCTTGAAGACCCGGTTACAATCAAGGCCTACTTCACTGCGGATCTTCCGGCACCCTACGGCACCAACCGTAGATTCCTCAAGGACAAGCTGGACGACTATCGAGCGTATGGTGGCAACAATGTCCAGTATCAGTTCATCGATCCCGCGGAAGACGAGTCGGCCGAGCAGGATGCGCAGCGCTTGCGCATCCCGCCCGTTCAGATCCAGGTAATTGAGCGCGACAACGTCCAACTGAAATCCGCCTACATGGGCGTCGCCATTGAGTATGGTGGCGAGCGCGAAGTGATTCCGGTTGTCGAGGATCTGTCAACCCTCGAATACGACATTACGAGCGGACTCCGTCGTCTGACGCGCGACGAACTGCCGGTTGTCGGTTTCCTTGAAGGTCACGGTGAGCCCAGCGTCTTCCAGGAGATGGGAACACTGCGGCAGGCTCTTGCGCGGAACTACGACGTGCGCAGCATCTCGATATCCGACGCTGAAATTTCGCCCCGTCCAGAGGCGCTGTTAGTCGTGGCACCAGCGGACACGATTCCGGACGAACATCTGCAGGCAATCGATGACTACGTGATGGGCGGGGGTCGCCTGGCGCTATTCCTCAACCGGGTCTCTGCGGATGTTCGGCAGGGTCAGGCGTCGGCGCTCTCGACGGGCCTCGAAACTCTCCTTGACTCATACGGGATCGGCCTCCGAACTGACCTCGTGATGGATGTTCAGAGCTCTCCCGTAACGGTGCAGCAGCAGTCGGGCTTTTTCAATATTGCTCGTCAGATTGAATATCCGTTTCTACCCATCGCTACGCGTTTCAGCGAAGATAACATCATGGTGTCGCGACTCCGCGAAGTGGTCTTCCACTTTGTGAGCTCGATCGACACCAGCAGCGTAGCGCCGGGTGTGAGCGTGGAGCCGCTCATGTACTCGTCGCCGAGAAGTGACACGCAGGAAAACTTCTTCTTCATCCAGCCGATGATGGACCAGCGCCCTGACTATAGCGCGGGGCCGTACACGTTGGCAGCAGCCTATTCGGGCACGTTCCCCAGTGCATTTGATGGCTCGACCGAAAGTGAGCCGACGCGAATGGTCGTCGCGGGGGATGGCGACTTCATCAACGAGTCGATTCTCGGGCGCGTGCCGGGAAACATCGAGTTTGCCCTGAATGCAGTCGATTGGCTGGTACAGGAAGACGATCTGCTTGCAATCCGGGCGAAGAAGATCGCGCCGCGAGCCTTGGATGATGTACCGGAGGAACGGCGAGCGTGGATCAAGTACTCCAACCTTTTTGGTCCCCTGCTGATCATTCTCGTTATCGGCCTTGTTCGGTGGCGCAGACGGGGCAGCCGAGAGTTTGTGGTCGTGGGTGGCCACGACTAATCAGGGTCACACTTTAGATGGAAACTGACTGAGCAGGCATGAAATCGAGACGAATCGGTGTCCTCGTGGGCGTCCTGGCCCTTCTACTCGTCATAGCGTGGCTTTCAGGCGTATTCGACACGAACTACTCAACACTTGACGTGCCCGACTGGGATCTCGAGGTGGATCACATTCAGGGCCTGGAGGCGCGTGTGGAGCAGGACACTATCATTGTCGTTCGTGCTGACGGAAGTTGGATGATGTCCGCCCCGATGAACACGATGGCTGATTCGATGCATGTGCGTCGCTTGCTCGACAACCTCGCTGACCTCGAATTTGGATCGTTGGTCACAGCTAACCCGTCGCGGCATGAGAAGTACGGCGTCGATTCTTCCGCCACCCAACTTCTGGTTCGACTGGATGGGGAGGATCTTCAGATTACGGTAGGAGACCAGACCCTCGACTTTCTCGGTACGTTCATTCGCCTCGGTGATGACCCGCGCGTTTTCTCAACGTCAAATCCGATACGGTTGAGCTCAGAACTTGACCAGTGGCGAGACAAGGTGGTCGTCAACGTACCACTATCCGGAGTGACGCGTGCAGAAGTGAAACTGTCTGCAGGTGGTTCATACTCACTCGACCTTTCCAGTGGCGAGTGGCGTCTGCTGAAGAGCGGTGAGGCAGAGGTCGCGGCCGACTCTGCCGGCGTGATGAGGTGGGTGCGCCGCTACGCACCACTTCGCGGCGACGGTTTCGTGGAAGATGTGGGGGATGCAAGTTCGTTGGCAGTGATCACTTTCGAGACCTCTGGTGGAAGCACGACCGCCATCGAAATCATGGAGACGGATTCTAACCTGTTGATCCGACGGCCCACCGATGGCGCTGTTCTACGTGTCTCGAGTGGGAGGAAGACCTCGTTGCTTCCTGATGGCAGCAGCTTTGCGGGGTAGTCAGCCGCCGAAGCCCTCTTCGTAGTCCTCGAGTGAGGCTTCGACCACTTGAAGCGCGTGCGCGCGCCCGTACGTTTGTTCGATCGATACCTTGGTACGTTCGCCAGGCACCTGCTTGTACGTCGAGAAGTAGTGCTGAATGCGTTCGACGAGAATCGATGGTAGATCACTGACATTCTGCGCCTTGCTCCACATCATGTCGTTCTCCAGGACGGCCACGATCTTGTCGTCGGCCTCGCCGCCATCGATCATCTGAATGCCGCCAACAACGCGCGCGCTGACGATAACCTCGGCGCGATCAATCGGTCGCTCGCTTACGACGCAGATATCGAGTGGATCGTGATCGCCACGCTCCGCCTTGGGAGAGAGTTCACACACCCGGCGGTCGCAATACGTCTTTGGTATGAACCCGTAAAGCGTTGGCGGCTGCGAGGAAGTTCGGTTCGGCCGGTCGACAATCATGTAGCCGGTCGTCTTGTCAATTTCGTACTTGACAAGGTCGAAGGGAGTGATCTCGATATAGGCGTTGACGACTTCCGGCGGGTTCGTCCCCACGCTTAGTCCGTGCCACGGATGCGGTCTCCATCGGTAGAAGGGAGGCGGAAAGTCCATATCGCATTTGGATGAGGGCGTCGCCAGGTACGAAGATCAGGCCGAGGGGCGATCTCGAAAACCACGCCGGCGAAGTCCGAGTCAAGCCAGCCGATTCTATGGCTTCGTATAGTCTTGTGACCCTAGAAGGGCTTGAAGATGGCAAAATACGCGGAAAGAAGAACAAGAATGGGCGCCGCTACGACAATCGCCAAAGACACCCTTCGGTCTTTGTAGGGTAGTCCGACGGAGGCGGCAAGGGCGAACCAGATAATCAACTTCGGCCACAGCCAGCCGGGGAAGCCCATTCCCTGTTCGTCGATCTTGGCCAGCATTCCGAAGCCACCCAACAATATCAGAAATGTGCCAAGGCCGTGCATCACTAGAACGAGGCGGCGCGCTGTGTTCGACTTCTTGTCGTCGCTATTCACTGCGTGAATGCAGACCCCACCAATGGCCACTAATAGAAGCGCGATTCCGAGGTAGTGAAGGAGTTTGTATACGGTGTAATCCATCGGCTGTATCGAACGGGTGATTCAGATTCGTGAGTGGAATATAGATGGTTACAATCCTTTCCGCTGCGGAGGTTCTGTCGTTTCAGGCGCGACCGCGCGAAGATCACGCGAAAGTGATTCGCTTGATCGGCGATCGACATCGCTTGGCCGGACCTGCTTACATCGGCAGAATGAAATTCAGTCGATGGCGGTCAAGGCGTCAACGCACCGCGCGCAGCTCCACTTGTTCGCGCGTAGCTCAGGTAGTACCGGAAGCGGCCTGTCACCGCGGCTGAACGAGCCACTGTACCGCTGTGCTGTCGCCGAAGCCAAGCACACTGTCGGTCGCGCGGAGTTCTCCATCGACTAGTATGCTGAGGGACGCTTTGCCCTCAACCAGCAGATCAGCACATTTAGCTGACAGTCGGGCCAGGAACTGCACGTTCTGGGGCACTTTGACAGAATCGGCCCAGTCGAGGGCTACCTCCCCGACATCGACCGGATCGCCCGTGTCGCCAGTGTAGACAATCTCGCAGGTTTGATAGCTGCCAACGACCTGGTAATCGATCTTTGTCGTCAGTTCTGGCGCCGGGCCGTTGCCATCGTCGTCCGGGTCGTTGGAGTCGCAGCCCACGGCTGCAAGCCCGAAGATTACCGGCAGCGCGATCACCAACATCGTACGACGCGGGAATTCCTTATCGCCCATCTTAGACTTGTGATTTGTGAGACTGGAGAGGTTACATCCGGATTCATTCACAAGTCAAACCCCCCTTGGCGACAGGTGTGAATACGGTACTGACTCGTCGGGACAGCGATCTGACCGGCATGGCGCCCGAACAGCTCCGTCCTGCGGCCGGCCTCCTTCAGCTCTCGGATTGATTGGGACGGAGTCATAGCTCTGATGAACGGTTGCATTTCGCTTTGGGTAGGCACACGTGTCACGATCTATTCTTTCGCGCGCAGCCAAATCTGAAGTCCCGGACCGTCAACAACAAACTCGGAAGACGCGCCTTCCGACGACGTGCGCGACCCTACTCCTGGTATGCCACCGACATGATCGACAACATTGTTGTCGGCAATCTGCCGCCACGTTCCGGCACCGAGCCCGTCCACGTCAAACGTAAACGGCTCATCCCCGACATTGATGAGAACTAGCGTGTTCCCGTCGACTACGTAGCCCAGACTCGCCGCGTTGTCGGGAGCGATCCACCGATAGTAGTCGTCCGGGGGCGCGCTGCCGCGACGAAAGGCTGCCCCCGCATCGCTTCTGCGAAACGTTATCAGCCCTTTCCAGAAGTCTATCATGTTCTGGTAATCGTTGTTGATGCCGGGATCGCTCTTCTTTGCGCCCACGTTGTCCCAGACGAAGTCATTCGCCTTCCGGAGGTTGTAAGTGTCGCGCTTTCCATGAATATGAAGCTCGCCGCTGCTCGTTCGTTTCACGATCTCCTGAAGGGGAGCGAGACCCTTACTGCGCATCATTTCCGATCCGCCGTGCAGGACGACCGGGCCGAGGGAGGTCAGCAGTAGCGTCGCGGCAATCTTGTAGCGGTCCTCGTGAACTCCCTGACGTCCATCCCAATCCCGAACTGCGAAGCGATCCGCCAGCGCCCAGTTGTCGTGAATGTCGAGGTAGTTGATGCCGCGGTTTGGATCGATTTCCTCGGGGAAACCATTTGTCAGAGCCAACATCACCTGATGTCGGAGCGACGTGTTGCCGCCGGCGTAGCCGCGATCGGTTAATTTGTCTCGTGGATTGTCGGGTGTGCCCTTGAATGCGTTGCGGGCGTCATCCTGAAAATATGTGATGGGTGCGTCCTCCTTGTACCACGCCCAATCGGGATTGGCGGCCACTTCCGGATCGCTTATCGCGATCCAAGGCTCGCCGTAAATGATCAAGTCCTCGGGCAATTCCTCCTTCAGACGTAGAAGCGTTTGCTCGTCGATTTGTCCGGCAAGGTCGATACGAAAGCCGTCAATCCCGAACTCCTCAACGAAGTGACGACATTGATCGATGATCCATCGTTGGACCATCGGCCTGTCTTCCGTCTTCACCTCGTTACCGAACGGGCCGATGTGATTCAGGTCCTCGTCGGTCCGGTAGTAGTACGGTTTGTCTATGGCGTTGAAATTGAAGTAGTAGTTCCGGCCGTCCATGTTCTCGCCCGTATGATTGGGCACGATGTCTATGATGACGGCTATCCCTTTTGCATGAAAGGCTTCGACCAGGTCACGAAACTGCTCGCGCTGGGCGCCGAAGTCGGAGTCGCGGCTTCGGTATCTCGTTTCGACGGCAAAGGCATGCGTCGTACGATATCCCCACTGGTAATTTTCGAGATTGACACCCTGTTCAATCATGTACGGATCATTGCGAAACGCCGCTTGCCACTCTTCGTCCGGATAGTGGAGAAACTCCTGGACAGGCATCAAATGCACGACGTTGATACCGAGGTCGACGAGATAGTCAAAGCCGACAGATGCCCGGCGTTCGTTTCTCAGCCCCGGCTTGATCATGGCCGGCATGGTTCCGCGGATGTTGTCCGGCACGGGAAGCAAATCCGTGAAGTCCTGAACGTGTACCTCATAGGCTATCACGTCTTCCATCGGGGGGCGCCCGCCGGCGATAGGCTTAGCGCGTCGCGTTGGTCGTGCGACTCGGCTCTTGCCGAAGGCCTCAACGTTCACGCGTGCGTAAGGATCGCTGACGTGGACTGGATTTGATTCGTAGAAAGCGTTGCCGGGATCGCGGGGGCCGTGCACTCGAAAATCGTAGTAGACCCCATGATGGTCGCCGACCTCGGTCGTTTCCCAAACGCCGTCCCCATCCGGCACCATTTCCACGACTCGTGCTGCATCTCCAGTCGTGTCGAATGGCCTCAGATACAGGAACAGCTGGACGCGCTGCGCCCGCGGCGCGAAGATCCGGAACGTGGTGTTCGAACCGTCGGCGGCAATCTCTGCGCCGAGGGGCTTCGAGGAATACAGGGTTCGAAACCAGGGA
>JBFIPX010000004.1:0-53596 GCA_041609895.1 Rhodothermales bacterium | reverse complement strand
GGTCAGAACGCTTCGGTCACTGGCCAGGCTGGCTCAGCCAACGTTGGGGACCATTCGACGCTCAACAATATCTGATCGGCAGGCAGTGCCATGCAGGTGTTCCCTCCAAACGCAGCCGACAAGCTCGGATTCGGAATAATCATCGATCGAGTCAGGCATCACCTGCGTTCCAAGCGTGGCCATGAAGCACTCACCATGGAGCATCCCTCCTGCGACGCTGACGAAGTCGCAGGCCGGCTGGCAGAAGTAGCCGACGTTCAACAGATACTCCAGTTCGACGACCCTCTTCCATGGGGAGAACTACCGGACGTACACGCGTTGCTCAAGACGATCCGTCCTGAAGAGAGCGTCCCCGAGCCGTTCGATCTTCTGGATCTACGTCAGGTAGTTCTCGCCTCGGAAACGCTCCGAAAATACCTGTCGTCCAGGAAGGCCAAGTACCCGTCCCTGCGTCCGTACTGCGATGCGATTCCCGACCTTGCTGCGCTAGGGACGAGCATCGAGTCCGCAGTCGGCCCTGACGGCGAGATTCTGGATTCGGCTTCCGAAACTCTGCGCCGCGTGAGAAGCAGTATCGCAGCGCGCGAACGGGAACTTCGTAGCGCGCTTCAGAAGGAGCTTCGTAGCGCAATCTCTTCAGGCTTCGCCACAGAAGACCAGCCGACGATTCGAAACGGGCGAATGGTTATCCCGGTGCGCGCCGAGGCAAAGCGTAAGGTGCGCGGCTTTGTTCAGGACGCATCCGCCACTGGCCAAACGGTTTTCATTGAGCCGGAAGCCTGCCTCGAACTCAATAACGATGTCCGCGAACTGCAAGCTGAGGAGCGTCGTGAAGTGCGACGTGTGCTCGCGTCCCTTGGGGACGGCGTGCGGCGAGTCCTGGACGAAGTCGTGACGATAACAGGTTTGCTCGCGCAGTTCGACGTCATCCAGGCAAAAGCGCGTGTGGCGAATGAAATCGCTGGCATCGTGCCTGTACTGGAAGGCACAAATCGGGTGATGATACGCGCTGGTTGCAACCCCGCGCTGGCCCTTCACCTTAGTATGATGGATTCGGAAGATGATCACCCCCGGACCGTCGTGCCGCTCGACTTCGAGATGACGAGCGATCGAAAGACCGTTCTTATCACCGGACCGAACGCTGGTGGCAAGACCGTCGCCTTGGGAACGATTGGTCTCTTCACTCTGATGATTGGTCATGGGATTCCGATCCCTGCCGACGAAGGAACGGAGATCCCGATCTTCAGAAAACTGTACATCGACATCGGAGACGAACAGTCCATCGAGGACGACCTATCGACGTTCAGCTCACATATTCGCAACCTTCGTGAGATGCTGAGCGAGGCTGACCACGAGACCCTCGTACTGATTGACGAGGCTGGCACGGGAACAGATCCGGAGGAAGGAGCGGCCCTCGCCCAAGCGGCTTTCGAGGCGCTCAACAACGCCGGTGCATGGACGGTCGCTACGACGCATCACGGCAGGCTGAAGGCCTTTGCCCACACCGCGGACTTCGCTCGAAACGCGGCCATGGAGTTTAGCCTCGACACACTCGAGCCCACCTATCGTCTTCAGATGGATCTTCCGGGCTCTTCGTACGCATTCGAGATTGGGCGCAGGCTCGAACTGCCTGATTCGATGCTTGATCGGGCCCGCGAACTGCTTGGTGCACCGGCCACGTCGCTCGAAGATCTTATCGTCGATTATCAGGCTCGCGTTCGCGATTTGGAACAGCAGCAGGACGACCTTCGCGGACGGCTGGAGGCTGCAGAGGCGACAAAGGCTGACTATGAGGCGAAGCGTCGGGAGTTGGAGCAGGGTCGCTCACGACGCCGCATGGAGATGCTTGAAGAGGGACAGGGTATCCTCCGGAAGGCGAACGCAATGGTGGAACGAACGATAAGGCAGATAAAGGAGTCGCAGGCCGACCGCGAGGCGACACGCACCGCCCGCGCTGAGTTGGACGCGTTCAGGCAGGATGTCGACGAGGCGCTGGCAGCTGAGCGGGTCAACGTTGAGGAGGAAAGCATGTCTTCCAGACAGCCGTCACGCGACACGGGCCGGATCGAAGCGGGCGACCAAGTCGTCCTGGACGACGGTAATGTGACCGCGGAAGTCATCGAGGTCGATGGCGACGAGGTGGTGATTTCCAGCGGCGCGTTGAGGATGCGTGTCGATCCTACTCGACTCCGAAAGGTGGGCGGAAAAAGAGCACAGCAGGTACATGTTCGGCAGAGGGCGGCTCCGGGAGGGTCCGCACCGGCCCTGGGCGTCAGCCAACGCCTCGACGTGCGCGGTCAGCGCGTGGACCAAGGCCTCCAATCTGTCGGCAGATTCATAGACGAGGCTTTACCCACGAGTTTGAAGCGCCTGGAGATCCTTCACGGTAAAGGAACCGGGGCACTTCGCAAGGCCATTCACGATTACCTCGAGGAGCGCGCCGACGTTTCGTCGTTTGAGGAGGCCGATTGGGAGCAAGGAGGTGCCGGTGTCACGATAGTGCGGCTCGCCTAGCGGTCTTGCATGTAACGCAGGCCGTCTAGATGCGCACTGTGATCGCGGAGACGGCTGCGGCGTATCGCGCTCCAGCCCCCATCAGATCGCTTCTCGGAGTCGCCGCTACACCGATGTCGAAGTCGAAGTGCGGACTATGGACGCCGAATCCGAACGAGAAGGTGATTGCGCTGGATCCTCCCAGTAGCACACCCGCTCGTAGCGGGACGTTTACCTTTCCGCCTACCGCGTATTGAGCACCGAGGTGTACGTCGGGGAGCGTCGACGGCCGCACCGGGCTGGCAAACAAAGGCGCAGATGCTCCCCCGGTCAAGGTGGCTCGCCCACCGGCGGTTGTCCATGCTGCTCCGAGGTGCAGGGTTGTGGGCAACGCAGCCGTGAATGGACGGTGCTCCCGTTCCACTTCGTCATAGGCCTGTGAAGCAAGGCTGTCGACCGTCTCAAGGAAGTAGTCACCGACGTTACCATCGAACTCGTCGCGGACCCGGTCGATGTCGAGCACCAGTCCGTCGAACGTAAAGCTGGTTTGTGCCGGTCGGATGGTCTGCGCCGCGCCGGACCATCGAACATAACCGATGTCGGTAAGGCTTGCCGCCAGTCGGATCTTTGGCGACGCCTGGAAAGTGGCGCCGGCATCCATACCGAATCCGAATCCGGCGCTAGACAGCACGGTGGGTGAAAACGTGCTTCCACCGAGAACATCTGCCGAGAAGATGTCAATCCGGTCTACGACGCTGGAACTTATGCCACCCGCCGCCCTGACCTCGTAGTCAAAGTCGTGTGTTATCGCGGCGTCGGTAACCGTCGCGGTTGATTTGAGTCGCGATTCGACGAAGTCGTTTCCAAAGATGATTTTCGGTGTAGCTCCTATTGCCACGCCGGCCGGCAGCTTCATGGCGTAAGTAACGCCGAATTCCGTAAGGGACATTACGCCGAACTGTCCGTGAAGCGGAATTACACGATCGGTGCCGGTACCCGAAAGCAGCAGGTCAATCCAGCCGCCGTTGAGACCTACGGACGACAGGTTACGCATCCGCATTGAGTAGGCGAGCGTGGCTTGGCCCAGCGAATGGATGACGGCAAGCGGGACGGCTTCAGCAGACACTGTGGCGGACCGAAGCAATCCGGAATCGGCGCCCCCAAACCATTCCAGAAGTACGCCCTGCACGTCTTCGTCGGACAGCGACTCGCCGCTGGTGAATACGTCGTTGTAGAACTTGAACTGAAGCAGATTGCCGCCCGCCCCTATGCTGGCTCTGCCGGTAGAGATTTCGATCCCCGCACGCGGGTCCAGCGCGATGTTTGCAGGATTTAGAAACAGTGCTTCGGCACCGTAAACGAAAGCCGGCCCGCCGCGAGCAACGCCCGCCGATGCGGGTCCGGGAGCGAACACCTGGCCGCTGGCGCCGGTCACCGAAAAGACAACCAAAATCATTGCGGCGAACAGTAGGCGTACTGGTTGCAACGTCCTCGCCGGACGCGCAAACGTGGATCGACATTCGGAGGTCATCATCGTTTTCATCCGCCCACCGACACGTTGACCTCGAAATCACCACGCAACGTGAGGTCCAGCCGGTCACTTGCCCGAATTCGACTGATCGCACTGCTCGAAGTGTCGAATGTGATCGCAAGCCGAACCTCACGGCTTCTGGCAAGGTCACGAAGCGTGTTCTCGTCTACTTCAATCGATGCCTCTCCGAGTGCAGGCGCCGACCCGAAGCCGTCTTCGTTTGTCGTCGCGCCTTCGAGTCGGAGCTGGCCTTGGCCGTCATCCGGTAGGACCGCCGTTACCGCCCCGAATTCGTCAAGGAACTCTAGCCGCGCGACTACACTGAGCGGTATGCTGTTGGAATAGCTGAGTACAACCGTGGCTCGTTCCGCGGTGAAAGTGGCCTCCGGATCCGAGACGTTTTCGAGCGAAGAGAGATCGGCTCCAAGCGTCTTCTGCAGTGCGAACGAGTCGGAGATATTTAGTGGAACCGTAGCACCGAGCGAGATGTCCATTGCTACCGGCTGCTGTAACTCAATCCGCCCGTCCGGCGCCTCAACGACCGCCTTACCGACAAATCGAAGTCGGCTTGGCATGGCGCTGAGGAATTCGTTGATACTGGAATTGTCGCCATCCAGTATCACGCTGTGCGTGGCCGGCTGAGCGGCGGACCCGGACGTAGACAATGCGACCTTGAACATTTGATCTGCACGCGGCGCCGAACCACCGATCTCGAAGGCGCTGATCATCGAGTCGCCTGCCGCGACCGCGCTGACCCCGCGACCCTGCAGGAAGGAGAGGCTGCCGGTTTCGTCCTCGCCGACCAACACTCCATAAATCGACAGGTCGGCAGCAAGGCTGGTAGTGATGTTGATAGCGAGCTCCGTTCCCGACAATCGAAGGCCAGTCACGTCATCGAGTGGACCGAGACCTCCGAGGTCGGTGATGATGGCTTCACCGTCCACAAGAGGATCTATTCGCCCGTCATCATTGATGTCCGTGTTTAGACTGGTCGAAAACGGATCGACATAGCCAGCCGCGGCCGCCACTGTTAGTCCGACAGCCTGGACGTTCGTGGAAACCTCGTCGGAATAATCGATCACGCGTTCCTGTGTGCTCGTTTCGCCGGTAGCCGTGACGTTATACCGCATTATGTTGCCGATTGCATAGGCCCGCGTGCCGGCAAGGTCCACCGCCAGATCGCGTGCTGGCTCGTTACGCGCGATGGCAGCGAACTGCAGCTGCTCTGCCTTGTCTGTCGTCCCGCGGAACCGGATCACGAGCGAGTCCGCGGGTCCGTAAGGGGCCGTCCGGACTTCCGGGATCGAAAGCACTACCTCGTCGAATGAGAGATCGAGGCCGTTGAGCAGTTGTCGTAGCTCAAGTGTGCCGTCGGCAAACTCGACGAAGTCGTTGCTGGTCTGGAATTGGAAGTCGCTCGCGTCGATGTCGATGCTGCCGGAAGAGGTGAAGGATTCACCCTTCGGCAGGAAATAGAGTCGATCGACATCGATTGTCCCGGTAACCTCGATATCGAGGCCGTCGGAGGATCGGAACTGTGTCGATGGTGCGTTGGCGGCCGCCGTCGCGGTGGCGTCGACCGATACGGTTGAGCTGATCGCCGTCCTTCCCAGCTGCACCGGAACATCGACAGTACTGTTGGCCGGTACGGTCCGGCCGGCTGCGCTGAAAACGGTGTGGCCGGGCTGATATACGTCCACGCCCTCTTCGTTGAGAACCGACAGATCGCCGAGGTTAACGGGAACCGGCAGCGTGTTGTGGACCCGCAACACCACAGTGCCGCCGCGCGTCGTGATTCCGGTAAAGTCGACCTCTGCGGAAAGGTCTGCGCCGCTGTGAGAGGCGTCAACAGTTGATTCCGGACTGTTCGACAGTGTAAAACCGTCGTACCTAACCGGCAGCATGTCTCCCCGAACGCGAAGAGCGTTCGGATCAGACTGGATCGTTCCGAATCCGGAGGGTGTACTTATGTCGAGGCGAAAACGCGCGTCGGCTGGGATTGTCAGGGCCGAAAGACCGACGATTGCCGAAGCAGTTTCGCCGGGCCCCGGCGACCGATCGAAAACACCGCGCGCAATCTCTTGCCCGCTTGTCGACTCGAGGATGATCTCCGGAGGTGTGCCGGGAATGCCACTGCTCGCCGTGAAGTAGTCGCCGGACTGGTTCGTGATCTCGAAACCTATCCGGTTCACCGATTCTGTTTCGCTGGTGATGTCCACACTCTCGACATCTGCGCTCGACAAGTCGATGAATGATGTCGGTGGGATCGTGAGGAATTCTCCGGCCGAGAGCGGAAAATAGGCTTGGCCGGAGGAAACGTCGGCAGGTACGGGTGGGGTCGAGACCGGAGCAATCTCCACGACGCCAATCGTTCGGTCGAAATCCGTGGACACGTCCTGCGTGGCCAGGTCACCCATATTGACGGACACGTCCTGAGGCGAGATTGCAATCGGGTCGACGAGGTCCTCGAGATCGTTCAGCTCAAACGCGTCAATGTCGTGCACGAGGAATACTGCGTCCGTCTGGGCATCGACTGCAAACAACGAATCGTAGTCGGACTTGGTCGTGTCGATCAGTGCCTGAACTCCCTCTGCATCCGTGCCGAGGAAGACGAAAGACTGGTCGAAAATGACGGGCGTGCTGACGTTCGAGTTAAATGAGAAGTCGGGCCCCTGGCTGGGTATGTCGCAACCGGCCAGCACGAGGGTCGTGAACAGAACGGTCGTTGTCCCGAGCACAGCGACGAGCCACCTTGCTGCGCGGAGACGGTGGCGCGGACGGCTTTTGAATCGGATCATGAAGAAACCGCGGCAAAAGAAATGATCAGCGAATTCCCCAGGGGAAGTCGAGCGCAGCCACTTCGTATTAGGTGCTCTATCCGCAAACAATCGGGGTTTATGCGGTAGTTATCGGCGATACTGAGGAGCGATTTAAAGCGTTGCGTGTGCAGGATCGACCACGAAATCGGTGGTTGATTCAGCTACGTGTCCTCGATCCGATACACAGTTTGGCGCGTGGCTCCGCAAAGGCGACCTTGTGCCACTAGGCCCGGTTTTTGTGCGACATTGATCGAGCCTACATTATTAGGTGTGGAGACAGGCTCTCGAACAGAATCAAATGGCGCGTTTTCTAAACATATTTCTGATCCTCCTGCTAGTGTTCGGCGTCAGGTCATCCATGGCCCAGGAACCGACGCAGCCCGAACTCGAACAAGTGGAGAAGGCCTTCTCGACCGGCAATGTGGGAGCCCTGCATGCCATGTTCTCAGATCGGGTCGAGATCGCCGTCTTTGCTCGAAGCCGATTGTACTCGCGGTCACAGGCGCGTATCGTGCTGAAGGATCTGTTTGATGAGTATCCGCCTCAGCACTTCGAATTGTCGACACCATCGGAAACGTCCAAGGGTTTGTTTGCCGCAGGTACATATAGATATTCGAAGGACGAGGAGCCATTTCAGGTTTACATCCGCCTCCGCAAGTCGGGCGACAAGTGGACACTTAGAGAGATCCTGGTCGACAAGACCGAGCGATAACCTGACGAATCGTTTTCTGCGGGCGGGGCCGTTCCTGTCATGAGAGTGAGTCAACGAGCCGAAGGATTTCGATTCGCAGCAGTACTCGTCCTGCTCGTGTCCATGCTGCCCCTGACATGGGGCTTGCGTCATCTGGCCCTTAGTTCTGCCGAAGAGAATGTGGAGACGCGGAAGCTGGAGGCGATCGGCAATGCCTTCAGCGAAGTGCAGAAAGATGTAGATGCGATTCAGGTCGACCTGGTCGCGTTTGCCCGAAGGCTGGCCGAGGATCCGGTGGTCGTGTCGGGTCTGGCTGAATGGGACCCAGGTGAACAGTCCGCAGAGGATCTCGTGCGCCTTCTCGCCCGCCAGCAACCCCGGGACCGGGTGTCGGTCGAGATCTACAGTCCGACGCCGCAGCTCGTGGCCTGGAACGGATTCAGTATGCCGCTGGACGAGGGTCCGAGCCGCTCAGGATTCCTTGAAGGACTGTTGACCGGTATGGTCAGCGACGGGCCCGAGAGGAAAGGCGTCGCCGTATGGTGGCCGGTGAAGGCGGGTCAACGAGTAGTTGGTGCCGTCCGGGCTATCGAATTGCTCGAGCTGCAGATGCCGGTCGAGAACGAATATCTGAAGTCGTACAGTCGTGCTCGAATATGGTCGCGAAAGGTGGGCTTGCCGGTAGAGGTCGTATTCGATGCACCGTTCGACGACGAACTGCCGCTGGAAGGTGAAGTCCGTCTGTTAACAGGCCTGGACGGTACAACTCTTGGGCGGGTCTTTATCGAGCGACCCACCAACTCCGAGGTGATCAGCAGGATTCGCAGCGACTACGATCACATTCTCGCCTTTTGGTCTACGCTGATTCTCGCGTGGCTTGCCGCGGGCACGTGGATTTATTATTCGAGGTCGGCTCGATCCGTTAGCGCGCTGTTTGCGCGATTCCTTCTCTTCGCAGTGGTATGGTGGTCGGTGCGATATCTGCTGATAGCTATCGACGTTCCTGCCCGATTTCAACCGGGGCGCTCCCCGCTCTCTCCGCTCTTCGATCCTGTTCACCTGGCTTCGAGCGCCGCGTTCGGTCTTCTTAGGTCATCAGGAGATCTCTTGATCAGTGCGGGATTCGCATTCGTGTTCGCGCTGGCAGTCGTGCATTTTGCCCGGAAGCTCCGCCGCATGTATCTCGTCCAATCGGAAGTTGTCAGCTTGCGAGAATTGGTCCGTACGGGGAGCGTCTGGTTATTTGCTGCCATAGTCTGCCTGCTGTCTGTGGGACTGTCGGGGCTGCTTGCAGAACTGTGTCGCGTTACGATTCTTGACAGCACGCTGGACTACTTCGCCCGATCAGGCCTTTTGCCTGGCAGACTTGTGCTCGTCGTATTCAGTGCGCTTCTCATATGGACGATCGCCTTCGTGGTGCTCGGCACGGCGCTGGTTTGGATCGGTGCCCGCGTCCTCCGAAACGAGAGGAGATCAGTGGACCGGTCTACCTTTTTTGCCGGCGGAGTGGCCTCGATTCTCGTGACGTTTAGTGCATTCTGGGCTTTAGATCTGGAGGGATTCGTTCCCCTGCCGGTCGTGCTAATGTTCGGCGCTTCGATCATGACCGGAGCTGCCGTCGAACTGATTCGCTTCCGCGATCGTGCGGGACTTCTGACGCTGCGCAATGTACTGCCCTCCATCTTCGTTCTGACGGTCATTCTGTATCCGCTGTTTTATCGCGGGATGGAGGTCCAGCGTAGCATCAGGATGGTCGACGCGGCCGAGTCTTTTAACGATCGTGAGGACCCGCGGGTCATCTACGGTATGGAGCAAGTACTCCGAGAGTCTGCTGGTAATCAAGTGCTCGCCAGCCGGCTTGAGCCGAATGCATCCGATGATGGGGTTCCGGTAGATGATCTCGACTCCCTCGCGGTAGCAATCCTGGGGAACTCGTTCCTTGCCTCCCTCGGATCGTACGACGTCAGCATGACGATATACCGCGCTCCGGATCAACCGATCGGACGCTACTATGAGGTCGAGCCGAGCCTTGCGCTGTCCTCCCTTGAAGAGGTGGAGCGCTCTGACATACGTCTTCTCAAAGGCATGCAGTCGGAGAGTGGTGTTCCGGGCCCGATGGTTGAGGAACTGACGGGGACGCAGCTCACCGGTGAGTCTCCATATGGAGGGTTGATCCGAGTTGAGTCGCCGTCCGCAGATACGGTCGCCGGATGGGTGGTTGTCCGAGCGGAGCCGCGAACGCTGATACAGGAGGCCGCCACTCCGTTTCCACGCGTCCTGGTTCCCGCCGGCTTCTATGGCAACCTTCATTCGAGTCTGACGGTCGCCATCTTTCGAAACGAAGCTCTCGTAAGAAGCACGGGTGACGAGTTCGGTCGATACCGACTCCCTGATGAGGTCGCAGCACGCCTGCCTTCCCAGCGAGAGATCTGGATCAAGGACGATGTAAGAGGCAGAAGTTATCAAGCCTACTACCGCTTGCAGGAGGATAGCGATCCTGTCTACGACGCGCCTACTCAATCGGTTATCGCCGTACGTACCCCGTCGATAAGCGTCTTTGACCATCTTTACAATCTGCTTCGACTTACGCTGGGTGGCCTGATTGTGGGTCTGCCGATCTACATCTGCGGACTGTACGTCAGGCGCCGCAGCGGCCTCTTGCCGGCCGACCGCGTTCGATTCCGGGACAAGATTCTCAACGCATTTTTTGGCGTCGGAGTGGTTACCGTGGCTGCCATGGGCGTCGTGGGCCTGAACGTCGTCACCACCGAGAACGAGCGCGAGGTGGAGAGCTGGTTGCGGCAGCACCTCGACAGGATTGAGCGAACCGTGGCGCTCGATTCGAGGGGCGGCGAGATGGCGTATCAGGTTCTCGACCGTATTCGCATCGACTCTTTGGCAGCGCGTGTCGGGCTCGACATCAACCTCTACAAAGACAATCAGGTCGTCGCATCCAGCCGTCCACAGTTGGTAGACGATCGGCTCATAGATCCCCGCTTGCCGATCGTAGCCCACGAGGCGCTATTCATTGACGGCCTCACGTTCGCCAAGTCGGAAGAAAGGCTGGGTCGGTTTTCCTACATGGCTGGTTTCCGAGCTATACCGGACGAGGTAGGCCGCCCGCACTACGTGATTTCGATCCCGACTCTCCCGGAGCAGGAGCGGATAGAGGAGGAACGGGCGAGGACCGTGGCGTACCTGTTTGGAGCGCTACTTCTGCTCGTACTGGTGGTCATGATTACCGCGTCGCTGCTGGCCAATGCCCTGACCCGGCCCATCGCCCGGCTTCGGGAAGGCATCGAGGCCGTTTCGCGTGGGCGCTTCAGCCGACTTCGCCCCCTGGACACCAGGGATGAAATTGGTGAACTCGTGGACTCATTCAATACGATGCAGGACCAGCTGTCAGAAAGCAGGCGCCGTTTAGCACAGCAGGAGAGGCAGCTTGCCTGGCGAGAGATGGCGCGACAGGTCGCACACGAAATCAAGAATCCGCTCACCCCGATGAAGCTCTCCGTGCAGCACCTGCGGAGATCATTTGGCTCCCGACGCGAGGCAATCGGGCAAGACTTTGCCGACCTGTTCGACAGGATAACCTCGACCCTCACCGAACAGATTGACGCCCTCGCGCGGATCGCGAACGAGTTCTCGTCCTTCGCAAGAATGCCGCAGCGCATCGAGGAAATCCTCGACCTGAATGCGGTGGTGGCTGAAGCCGTCACACTGATGGAGGCGGAAGCGGAATTCGACATCGAAACGGACCTTCAGGATGTGACCTTGCCAGTCAGGGCCGACCGCGAGGAGGTCCGCCGTATCTATATCAACCTTATCAAAAACGCCATACAGTCCATACCGGAGACGCGGGAGGGTCGGATCTCGATTCAAACGCGACTCGAAACCGCCGGAGACGGCGTTGCCCGCTGGGCGTACTCGTCGATCAGCGACAATGGAGCAGGCATACCCGAGGAGCTGAGAGGCAAGATCTTCGTGCCGAACTTCTCCACGAAGACGAGTGGTACCGGACTGGGCCTTGCTATCGTTCGCAAGAGTGTTGAGGATCTCCACGGAGAAATCGGATTCGAGACAGGCGAGAATAGTGGCACCACATTTTGGGTCCGGCTACCGCTCGAGGTAGAAGTCGGTGAGGACGGCCCGGCTTAGCCGCCTTCTTTTGAAATGGGCTGGATGCGGCGTTATCTTGCCGATCGACTTTTGCCCCTCCAACGATCGCCCGGACTCCCAAGGGCAAATCGAAATGGCGGAAGCGCCACCGGCCATCGACGACCATGTGATTGAAGCACCTCCGTTCGCTGTCGACTGTGCCAACGCTTCGGAGGATGCGTGGGGAGCTTCGTTCGATCATCCGTTCGTGGTTGCTTTGGCGAACGGATCGCTGGATTCCGAGCGGTTTCGATTCTACCAGATGCAAGACGCGCGATATCTGGAGGCCTTTGCAGACGCCTGCTCAATCATCTCGACCCGCTGCGAGAAGCCTGAGACGAAATTGTGGTTTATCGACGCGGCGAGACTAGCGATTGTCGTCGAACAGCAGTTGCACGCCGGCTACGGGGAAACGCTTGGCTACACGCCGGATGACATCCGGAACGTCGAACTCACGCCGAACAACAAAGCCTATCAGGACCACATGATTTCGGCGGCGGCGCGCGCCAGCCTCGTGGAGGCGATAGCTGCCATCACCCCTTGCCCATGGCTCTACACAGATCTCGGGCAGCACCTGCAAGCCGACCTGGGCGAGATTCCGAACGATCACCCGTATGCCGACTGGCTGCGCACTTACTCGGACCCGGGGTTCGTGACTTACACGAACGAGCTTCTACGCCACCTTCAGGTCGAAGCCGACCGGCACGATCAGCCGTATCTCGATCGTGCCCGAGCCGCGTTTGCGAAGAGTGTCCGGTTCGAGTGGATGTTCTGGGATCAGGCGTGGCGAATGCAGCGATGGCCGTTGTGATAGGGGCTCAACAATAGATGCGCGTAATCGTTATCGGAGCAGGTGAGGTGGGTTTCGACGTTGCGCGGCTCCTTTCGATGGAGCAGCACGACGTAGTTGTTGTTGACCTCGATCCGGAAGCTGTCGAGAGCGTAGCGGGCAGACTCGACGTCATGACGATCTCCGGCAACGGGACTTCCATGAGTACTCTGGAGCGAGCCGGTGTGCGTAAGGCGGACATGATGGTGGCCGTCACCGCAATCGATGAAGTCAACATCATCGCTTGCATGATCGCCGATCGAGTCGGTGTGGCTACGACGATTGCGCGGGTCCGCTCGGGGGAGTTGTCCGAGAGTTCCTCGATCATCAACACGAGCGACCTCGGCATCGACCTCGTGATTCATCCCGAGGAGAGTGCCGCGAAAGAGGTGACCCAACTCATCCATCGGGCAAGCGCAACTGATGTGCTTACGTTCGCCGACGATCGGTTGCAGCTCGTCGGAATGCGTCTGGACCTGGAGAGCGAGGTAATCGGAAAAACACTCCGTGAGTTCGTCGAGGAGAATCCGGACCTGATTTTTCGCGTCGCCGCCCTCTCGCGCGGTATCCGGACAATCCTACCACGTGGCAACGAGAAGCTGCGTTTCAACGACCAAATCTTTGTCCTCGCCCGACCCAAGGTGGTTCCTCACCTCGCACGACTTTGCGGCAAGCGAGAAGGGAAGATGCAGAACATCATGATCCTGGGCGGAAATAACATTGCCGCGTTAATTGCCTCGCAACTGTCGACGAAGAATCGTCGCATCAAGATCGTCGAGCCGGACCGGGAGAGGGCGGAGTCGCTCGCGAACGAACTGTCGAATGTACTTGTCATTCACGGTGAAAGCACCGACATCGACTTGCTCGCTACGGAAGGACTTGGAGAGATGGATGCGTTCGTGGCTGTCACGGAGGATGAGGAGTCCAACCTCGTCACTTGTCTTCTGGCAAAGCATCTCGGGGTCACCAAAACGGTCGCGCTCCTCTCCAAGGGTGCCTACATTCCCATCAGTCAGTCCATTGGGCTTGACGCCGCCGTAAGTACCAAGCTCGCCGTCTCCCGTGAGATCATGAGATTCCTTCGTGGAAAGCACGTCATGAGCGTCGCCACAGTGCACGGTCTTGACGCGGAGATACTCGAGATTAAGGCGGCGGTACGCTCTCCCATCACGAAGGCGCGAATCGCGGAGCTTGACATCCCAAACGGCGTCCTCATTGGTGCCGTCATGCGTGGAAAGGAGGTCGAAATTGCTACCGGTTCGACGCAGGTAGAGCCGGACGACCGGACGATAGTCTTCGTTCTACCCCGCCTTATCAGTCGAGCGGAAAAATTGTTCGCCAAGCCATGATTGCTGCGGTACCCGAAAGGCCATGGTAGTCAACCTCAAGGTTATCGCGAGTACGCTGGGGGCCCTGATTTTCTTCCTTGGAGTCTCTCTACTCATGCCGATGACGGTCGCCCTGATGTATGGGGAGCCAGAGTGGTGGAGCTTCCTGGTTACGTCGGTGCTGGCGATGTCGATTGGTGCCAGTCTTTGGCGTCTTCTCAAGTCGTCATCGGAGGATCTCCGAATCCGGGAAGGGTTTGCGATTGTCGCACTTGCGTGGTTAGTGCTTTCGTTGCTGGGGGCTCTTCCTTTCGTATTGGGTGGCGTGCTCGACTCGTACACCGACGCGTTCTTCGAAACGATGAGCGGCTTCACGACGACGGGTGCAACCATTCTCGGCGGACAGCAAACACCGGCCATTGAGGCTATTCCAAAGTCCTTTCTGTTTTGGCGGAGCCTGGCCCACTGGATGGGAGGGATGGGCATCATCGTACTGACGCTCGCCATCCTTCCGATTCTCGGCGTGGGGGGCATGCAGATGTATAAGGCCGAGGTGCCGGGACCGTCGGCGGATAAGCTCACACCAAGGGTTCGAGAGACGGCCAAGAGGTTGTGGTACATCTACGTCGGAATCACCGTTTTGGAGGTGCTTCTCCTTCTGCCTGAGATGAGCTTCTTTGACTCTGTGAACCACGCGTTTGCCACAATGGCGACCGGAGGGTTCTCCACAAAAAACGGCTCGGTCGGGCAGTTCGAATCAGCATATGTGGACTGGGTAATCATCGTATTCATGTTCCTCGCGGGCATGAACTTCGCGCTGCACTTTCGCATGATGCGCGGTCAGGCGATTACTGTATTCCGCGACGCCGAATTCCGGGTGTATGCGATGATCGTCGCGGCCGCGACACTCTTCATCAGTCTGTCTGTCTGGCACACCTCGATGTCAGTGATACCGAACCAGATGGCGGCTGCGTCCTCGGGCTACGACTCGGCCCTCGAAGCGATCCGGTTTGGCGCCTTTCAAGCGGTAGCCATCATCACGACGACAGGATTCGGCACGGCTGACTATGAGCTGTGGCCTCCGCTCGCCATAGCAATACTCTTTATTCTTTTCTTCGTGGGTGGAATGGCAGGCTCAACGGGAGGGGGCGTCAAGGTTATCCGACAGATCGTCCTCTTCAAGAACTCGTTTCGCGAGATCAAACAGCTGATTCACCCGAGCGCCGTCATTCCAGTTCGGATAAGTGGCAAAGTGGTTCCACCGGATGTGCTCAAGAAAGTCCTATCCTTCATCGTTCTTTATTTCGGGCTGATCTTTTTTGGGACGATTGTGCTGGGCACTTTGGGGTTGGACCTGGTGACCGCTTTTAGCGGTGCGATGAGCTGCGTTGGAAATATCGGACCAGCTTTCGGAACGCTCGGGCCGGCCGAGAACTACGCCCACATACCCGCCATCGGCAAGTGGGTCCTCTCCCTACTAATGATGGCGGGGCGGTTGGAGATTTTTACCGTGATGATCCTGTTCGTCCCCGCGTTTTGGAGACAGTGACGCCCTCGGCGCGCCGCGAGCATTCACGCTCAACCGGCAAAGTCGCGGTAGCCGAGGTAATGCAGGACATACTTCATCTTCATCGACTTGCCGGGCCCGAACCCGGGCAACTTTGCAACCCGCTTCCGGATTGTGTCCACATCGGCGCCGTCGTCCCACAGGGCTGACGCGCGACCTTTGTATTGCTCGGTCATCGCCGCGGCGACCTGCTTCGTGTAGTCGGCCATCTTGTTCGTGAATCGGTGCACGGCCGGCTTCTGCGCGAAAACCGCCTGCAGAGGTTCCAGGTCCATTCTGGCGATTCTCTTTAGATCGAGATGCCCGAGACGCTCATGCAGTCGCTGTGGACCTGTGAAGGCGCTTTCCGCGAGTACACGTTGGTCGAAAAGGAGTCCCAGCAATGCCGCTTCAGGATGTTCACGTAGAAACTCGTCAGCTTCCAGGTCGCCGGTCAACGTCCCCTCATCCTGAAACCGCTTGATCATGCGCGCCAGACCCCCGTCCATGTCGGTCACTTCCAGGTAGCGAATCGTGAACTCCATCATGATCTCCGTCGAGTTATCACTAAAGCCAGGAGGAGATTTCCGTCAAATCTCGGTCTTTCGACGCCAGGATGATCCTCCTGGACCGTCCATCACCTCGATTCCCATTTCATCGAGTTCTTCCCGAATCTGATCTGCACGCTCAAAATCCTTGCTCTCTCTCGCGGTTGCCCGTTGGCGTAGCAACTCTTCGACCCTCATCTCCAGAGGGTCTTGCGACGCCGAAGCCGACCGGCCTTCATTCTCTTGATCGTGATAGGGAATGCCAAGAAGGCTGTTGGCGGATTGAAGGAACGCGAGCGCCGATTCCGCGGAGGATGAATTAAGATTGGCGCCCAGGCCCTGAATCAGTTTTGCCCCCTCGATGGCTGCGGCAATCGCCGCCGGGGTATTTAGATCGTCCAGCATGGCGGAGAGCATGTTGGATCGAAGCGGGTCAAGCCTGTCGCCGACGCGATCCGGTCCGTCCGCAGCATCCAGTCTTTCCCGCGCCGTGTCGAATGCCGAACGGAGCCGCTCAACGTGCTTCATGCTCGCCTTCAGCGTCTCGAACGTGAAGTTGTAGGGCTTGCGGTACTGCCCCGATATGAGGGCGAGTCTCAACGCGATCGGGTCGACGCCGCGGCCGCCTTCCTCCGGCGCTGCGATGAGATCGCGGACCGTGAAGAAATTCCCCTTGCTCTTCGACATCTTCTCGCCTTCAACCTGCAGAAAGCGCGTGTGCACCCAGTGCGTGGCGAACGTCTTGCTGGAGATGGACTCCGACTGAGCAATCTCGCACTCATGGTGGGGAAAGATGAGGTCTTCGCCGCCAGCATGAATGTCGATCTGTTCGCCAAGATATTCCATCGACATGACCGAGCACTCGATGTGCCAGCCCGGAAAGCCCCATCCCCACGGGCTATACCACTGCATCAGATGGCCGGGGTCCTTCTTCCAGAGAGCGAAGTCCCGCGGGTTTCGCTTGTCTTCATCCTGCACCACCTCGCGGACCGCCTGCTCCAGACTCTCGGCGTCCCTGTTACCCGAAAGTTTTCCGTAATCGGGAAACCGGGATATGTCGAAGTAGACGCCCTTGTCCGTCTCGTACGCGATGCCCTGCTCTACGAGGCGCTCCACCGCTTCTATCTGCGGCTTGATGTGTTCGGTAGCTCGCGGCCGCACGGTTGGCTCCATCAGGTTGAGGGAGCGCCAGTCCTCGAGAAGGACGTCGGTATAGTATCTGGCGAGGTCGTAAACATTGGCAAAGCGTCGCCCTTCTTCAGACTTCAGGGCCTTTGCCATGCGGTCTTCGCCCGAAGCGTCGGCGAGATCGTCGTCCGTGAGGTGGCCCACGTCGGTCACGTTGGTGACGTAGTGAACATCCCAGCCGAGAGCGCGCCCGGTACGAACGATAAGGTCAGCCGTCAGGAACGACCTGAAGTTACCGATATGTGCGTACGAGTAGACAGTTGGGCCGCACGAGTAAAACCGAAGCTTGCCGTCCTCGATCAGTCGCACGGGTTCGACGCTACCCGTCAGGGTATTGAAGAGCGACAACGTGTCCTTGGACATCGGCGGGCTTACTTGATCGGACAGACTAGGAAACAGTGATGCGAATATACGATTCGGCCGTGCGCGGTAGGCGGTCTGCCCGTGAAGGCTGTTAGGAATATCGTCGGGTCAATGTCGTTGGCGGACGAGCTCCCAGACTAAATGCTTTAGTTCGGGCAGGATGAGTTTCTCCATTGCCAGACGAACTGCTCCGAGCGATCCAGGCATGCTGAAGATCACTGTGTCACGGTACACTCCGGCTGTCGCCCGCGACAGCATGGCCGCGGGACCTACGTCGTCGTATGACATGACTCGAAAGATCTCGCCAAATCCAGGAAGGGTCTTTTCCAGCATTGACTGGATGGCTTCGTAGGTGGAGTCCCGTTTGCTGATACCGGTACCTCCATTGATCAGCAAAACGTCGGCCGATGCCGACAGTCGTTGCGCGGCACTGCGCACCAACTTCGGGTCATCGGTTACGATCTCATAGCCACCGATTTCCGAATCGGTAGCGCCGATCGCATCGAGGATATACCGTCCGCTCGAGTCGCTTGCCTCGTCCCTCGTGTCGCTCACTGTGAGGACGGCACAGACGACCGGCGTGTCAGCCGCCCTTTGACGGTGTTCCTCACTTCCCATCGGACCTCTCCGACGGAGTTACGTCGATCCGTTGTTCACCATACCACCTTGGCGGGTCGTAGCCTTCGCCGCCCCATGGGTGACAACGCATGATGCGGTGAGTGGAGAGAATGAAGCCCTTGAGCAGGCCATACTGCTGGAAGGCCTGTATGGCATATTCGGAACAGGTAGGTGCGAATCGGCAGCTCGGCGCCATATGCGGCGACACGATCGCCTGGTAACCGCGAATCAGGCCGATCGCCAGTCGGGCCGGAAGTCTATATAAAGCTGATGCGATGCGCACCGGATGGCTTATGGCAGTCACAAGACTCGGTTCCCGCCGCATCGTGAATGAAAAAACGGTCCCTCGAGCGCTTCACGCATCGACTGCGGCAGCTGTGGCGTTTCGCTCCGCGCGTTCGACCAGCCGCCTGATCATGCCGCGGAAGATCACCTTGTGTAACGGATAGAGGGCGTACCAGTAGCACACGCCAAACAGTCCCTTTGGCTCAAAATAAGCCGTCTGCGTCACTGCAACGGTATCTGGCCGGCCGGCATCTTCCACCCTGAACTCGAGCCACGCCCGGCCCGGCACCTTCATTTCCGCTCGCAGTCGGAGAAGGCTGTCAACCGCTACGTCTTCCACGCGCCAGAAGTCGATCGCGTCGCCGACTCGGACCTCCGTCGGACTTCTGCGGCCCCTTCGTAGGCCGACACCTCCCACCAACAGATCGAGCAGACCGCGGAGCCGCCAAAGGGGATTGGCAAACAGCCAGCCGTATTCGCCTCCGAGTCTCGCAACCACATCGAAAGTTTCACGCGGAGTGGCGCGCGCAGTGCGCCGACGCACCTCCCGAATCATTCCTTCAGTTTGATCAAGCTTGTCGAACTCCTGCTCATACTGGACGCTCGACGAATAGGCCCCGTGCCAGCTCGTCTCGACCTTGTTTGCCTCGAAGCGGTCGAGCGCGCGTCGTGCCGCGTCCTCGTAGGTGAGCGCGCGTATGTCGAACATCGTCCTCGCCGTGAAGTCTGTGACGACGACCTTGTTGTCCAGCCCTTCAATCAGGGGCTTGGCGATTCGCGTGCTCAGCGGAGTTACCAGGCCGACCCACAAAGATGAGAGGCGCGGGGTCAGAACCGGTACGTTGATGATCACCCTCTTGAGCCCACGGACCTTTGCGTAGATGCGAAACATGTCCTCGTATGTAAGCACATCTTCACCTCCGATCTCCAGGACGCGCCCGGTGCTGTCAGCTACTTCCATCGCATCAGCGAGATAGTCGAGCACGGTTCGGATGGCGATGGGGTGAGTCGGGGTCTTGACCCAACGCGGGCACACCATGATTGGGACGCGTTCCGTCAGATACCTGATCAGCTCAAACGAAAGGCTTCCCGAACCGACAATCACTCCTGCTCGGAACTCGGTGACCGGCACTCCAGACTCGGCGAGGAACTGGCCGGTTTCCAGACGACTTCGCAGATGCTTGGAGAGCTTGTCGCCCTGCGGCTCTATCCCGCCGAGATAGATGATTCGTTTGACCCCCGCCTCTGCGGATGCTTGCCCGAAGTTGGATGCGGCAATACGATCCCGCTCTTCGAAATCCTCCTCTCCGGCAGCCAGCGAATGAATCAAATAGTACGCGGTGTCGATGCCTTCGAGGGCAGGTCGCAATGAACCCCTGTCCAGAGCATCACCCTTCACGATGTCAACGTCTCCTTCCCATGGCCGCCCGCGAAGCCGGGCTGGATCACGAGCGAGGCAACGGACCCAATACCCTTTCTCCAATAGACGGGGTACGAGGCGACCGCCCACGTATCCCGTTGCTCCGGTGACAAGCACGTGATGGTTTTCCTTTTTTTGTCGAGTCGTCAAGTAGATAAAGTCGAATCGATATCGCTACCTGGGGCGGCTACAATATATCGCGCCGGGGCTGCAGCATGCCCGCCGGCTTTGTTCACCTGCTTCAAGCCCTTAGATTGACGCGATTAGTATGCGGAGAACCACCACCCATGAGCCGAAGAACGAAGATTGTTTGCACACTAGGGCCGGCATCGTCGGACCGCGAGACTATCCGAGCCCTGATCGACGCAGGGATGGACGTGGCCCGGTTGAATTTCTCTCATGGTACCCACAGGGAGCACCTCGAACGCATCGACAATGTACGTCAGACGGCTGCGGCCGCGGGCAAGGTGATCCCGATCCTGCAAGATCTACAGGGACCAAAGATCAGAATCGGGGACATTGCGGGCGGTGGCGTTCTTTTGCACAAAGGAGAAGAGGTTCGCCTTACTTCGTCCGACATTGGGGAAAGTGATGGCAGTCGCGTTTTCGTCAGCTACCCAACCCTGGAGGAAGATGTCGAGAACGGAGGCCGCATTCTGATCGACGACGGATTAATCGAGCTCGAAGTGATTCGGGCCGACGCCGACAATGTGGTGACGGAAGTTATTGTCGGTGGGCCGCTACGGTCGCGAAAGGGCGTTCATCTCCCGTCAATCCGCAACAGCAAGCCATCACTGACGGACAAGGACCTCGAGGATCTGAAATTTGGGCTCGAGAACGATGTAGACATCATCGCGCTGTCGTTCGTGCGAAGCGAATCGGACGTTCAGGATTTGATCGAGCGTGTACGCGCGGCCGGAAAGCAGGTAAGCATCGTCGCGAAGATCGAGAAACCGGAGGCATTCGAAGATATCGACGATATTCTCGAGGTCGCGGACGCGATCATGGTGGCGCGGGGTGATTTGGGTATTGAAATGCCTCTGTCGCAGGTTCCCGGTACGCAAAAGCTGATCATCAGAAAGTGCCTCGCCGCTGCGAAGCCGGTCATTACGGCTACTCAGATGTTAGAGAGCATGGTCGAAAACCCTCGGCCTACACGTGCGGAGGCCAGCGATGTTGCCAATGCCGTCCTCGACGGCAGTGACGCCGTGATGCTTTCGGCTGAAACGGCGGCCGGCAAGTACCCGGTGCGCGTGGTTGAGGTGATGTCCAGCATCATCGAGCAAGCCGAGAAGCATTATGGCTTGAGCACGCAAATTGACCACCGTCCAAAGGCAGACGAGTCCGGAGACATCGTTACGGAGTCGGTCTCATACACCGCTTTCCAGCTTGCAGAGCACGTGGGCGCTAAGGCAATCGCCTGCCTGACCGCAACAGGAACGACCGCCCGGGCGATTGCTCGCCACCGGCCCAGCATGCCGATATTCGCGTTCACCGACGACGAAAGAGTGGTGCGCCAACTCGGCATCCTCTGGGGAACAAAGGCATTCGCGATACCTTTCCAGCACGACACCGACCACGGCGTGCGCACAGTGCACGAGATCCTGAAGAAGCACGAAATCGTGAACGTGGGAGAGAGCATCGTGATTACTGCCGGCATGCCGCTACCCGCTAAAGGTCGGACGAACATGGTCCACGTCAGCCGCATATAAGGTTCTCTATTACCGTCTCACCGCTACCAAATCCGTCCTTGCGGTAACAGGCATTTCACGATGCGCCTTAGCGCTTGCGTCCTTCTGATCACGATTGTCAGCGGCTGCTCTTCGAGCTCGTTTGTCGGAAAGCGCTTCGATAACTTCACCGCGTATTACAATACGTTCTACAACGCGCAGAAGTCGTTCGATGCCGCGACCAAAGCACTCCAATCGGGAGACGAGCGCGTGGATCGTTTCACATATCTCCCCGTGGTTAATACTCAGGCTGGCGGCCCAGGTGGGCGAGACTTCGAGAACGCCATCAAGAAGAGCGCCGATGTGCTGCGTGATCACCCGGATTCCAAGTGGGTGGATGATGCTCTACTCCTAATCGGTAAATCGTACTACTACACCTCCAATACGGTCGGAGCGGAGCAGAAATTCCGCGAGGTTATCCAGCGCGAATCCGATCTGGAAGACCAGGCGCGATTCTGGCTTGGGTTGACGCTCATGTCGTCGGGGGCCTTGAATGAGGCGGGCGCCCATCTCCGTGAGAGTATCGAAAAGGAAGGCGTCGAGCGGAAATGGAGAGCGAGAATGCAGGCCGTTCTCGGTGAACTCTATGTTCGCCAGGAGCGCTGGCAGGACGCTGCCGAAGCCCTGGAGCAGTCTGCTGGCGAAATGGATGACAACAAGCTCGGCAGCCGAGCGCAGTTCCTTCTTGGGCAGGTTTATGAAACGCTCGGCGAGTATGAGGCTGCGGCCAACGCTTTCAGAGACGTACGGCGTTTCAATCCGTTCTATGAGCTTTCATACGCGAGTCGCTACAACGCGATCAGGGTCGAGGGAATCTATGGAGATGCCGAATCAGCCCTCAATGACCTTCGGAAGATGGAGCGCGACGACAAACATTTTCAATACCGTGCCGAACTGCGGTACCTGCGCGCACTGATTCTTCAGAAGACGGAGAACGTCGCCGGCGCCGTATCCGAATACACCCGATTGCTCTACGATGCAGACGCGAACGTGTCTACGGTCCGCGGACCCATCCACTACCAGCTCGGTGTCATCTACCGCGACATGCTCTCGGACTTTACGAGGGCGGCCGCACATTTTGATACGGCGTCGACTGCGATTCGTGCTGCCCGGCCGTCGCGTGGAGGGTCGAGTCAGTTAGGCGTGCTGGGTGATGCCCCTGGTGCAATCACCGATGCCAGGGAGCAGGCCGAGGTATTTGGAGGCTACGCCGCAATACATGCGGATGTCGCGCGGCTCGACTCGCTGCTGCACTTGGGATCGCTGGACGAGGAAGCGTTTCGTGTGAGAATACAAGAGATTCGTCGCCAGCGCGCCGCCGAGCTCGTCGCCGAACGAGAGCGCCAGAAGTCGAGGGCCGTACAGGAACAGTTCGGCCGCAATACCGGATTCGACGATCCCGGACGTACCACAACCTCGGCGGCGAACACTCCGACTGGTTCTGCCGGTTTTCTGTTTCACCGGGACCGGACGCGCGTGCAGGAGAACCTACTGTCATTCTTTGATCGGTGGGGAGAGCGACCTCTGGTCGTTAACTGGAGGCGTAGTGCGGCCGTTACTGGAGGAGCAGAGCGCGATCCTGTCGCCGCACAAGACGCCGGCCCGGTGTCGCCGGACTTGGTCGTGCCACCGGGCAGCTCGGTGACGGAGGACGCTTTGCTCGCAAGTGTGGACGTCGATATCTCGGCCGTACCTCGCACACCAGAGCGCATCGCTGCGATGCAGGCGGAACGTGCAACGGCCCGCTATGAACTGGCAAATGTTCTTTTTCTGTCGATCGAGATGCCGGACTCCGCTGCCGCATGGTATCGAAGCGTCGTGGAAGAAGACCCGAACCTGCCCGTGGCGTCGAGAGCACTCTACGCTATCGCGGAGGTACAGCGAGCGCTGGGCGACGACGAGGCTGCAAACGCAATCTACCGCCGGGTAGTGGATGAATACCCCAATAGCGAGGTTGCAGGTCGTGCCGCCGAACGGATCGGAGCGAAGATCGAAGGAACGGTGCCGCAAGACGCGCGTGACCCGGAATCGGAGTATGAATATGCCTACGGAGCCTGGAGGAACGGCCAGTACGAACAGGCCGCAGCGGACATGCTAAGGGTTGCCAATCGATTCCGAGGAGAGGAGATAGCGGCCAGGGCGCTGCTGGCTACCGGAGCCATCGTCGTAGACTGGTCGGACCGTGCCGGACTCGACGTCCTTGCGCCCATCTCGATAGACGTAGCCGACTCTCTATGGATTGCCGCAGGCATCATCGAGCCGATAGTACCAAACGACTCGGCTGTGATGGACGCGTCCGTCGGGTCAGGGAAATCAACCGAACCGCCTGCCGACTCGTCCCTTGTTGAGGTGGACTCGACCGAGGTGGAGTCCGCCGACGAATCAGCCGATGCCTCCAAAGGACAGGCCCAGGAGGACGATGGCAACGAGGCGACGGAGCCGGTCGACCATGTCGAAAATCTGGTGCCGAATCGGAACGAGAGTGAGATCGAACCCAGCAGGGTCGATTCAGGTCGTGTTGCGACTCAAGATGGCATCGTTACTGCCGAAGCCGATTCCGCGTCGGGCGCAGCGGATGTTGCAGCCATCTCAGTGGCACAGACGAAACGGGCCGATTCGCTCGAGTCGGGAGGCACCGCCGACGGTGACACGACGGAAGTGCACGGGCGCCTTTCGGAGCGTGGTCCGATCTACCTTGTCGACGTTTACTCGGTAATCGAGAAGGAATATCCCGGAACGGAATACGCGCGTGTTGCGTCCGGACTTCGGCAGGCGTTGGTCGATCGGAAAAGAAAGCTCGAAGTGGCTGCTGCAGCCGCCAAATCAGTCGCCGCTGACTCCTCACTGACGGCGGACTCGCTGGTGGCTGCTCAATCATCGGGGTCAGGCGACTCGTTGCTGGTCGCCGGTACACGTGACGGGATCGGCGATGTGGCTGCAGCGGAGTCCGAGGAACGTATGCGGCTTGAAGCTGCCGATTCATCTGCTGCCGATGCCGCCGTCTCCCGGCGCGCGCTTGAGGAGTTTGCAGCGGCCGACTCGAGTGGGGGTGGCCTTCGCGACGGCCGCAATCAACGTGAGGTCGCGAACAAGTCGGCACAGGGGCGAAGGGACCTTCTGCGATCGGAGGATGACGCTCGCCGTCCCGCCCCAGCGCCGGATGCTGATCAAGGCGGTGCCGGTACCGTGGAAGATGTTGACACCAAGCCAGTCATGGTCGGAGGTCCAGGTGCCTTGCAGCGGATGGTCAGGTATCCCAGTGAGGCGAAGGAAGCCGGCGTTTCAGGTAACGTGCTTGTCAGTTTCGTGGTGGACGAGCGCGGTCGGGTTTCGGATGTTGAGATCGAGAAGGGACTTGGCTCTGGATGTGACGAGGAAGCGTTGCGCGTTGCGCGTTTGGTTCGTTACCGGCCCGCGATGAAAGACGGACAGCCTGTCAGGTATCGAATGAAGGAGGAGATCGCCTTTGGGACTGCGTCAGAGCGACCCTGACCTGCTGCAGGCGCTGACCCGGCTCCTGCCGCGACCCAGCAGGCAGCCAAAGTCCACGAGAAACCTTAAGACTCACCTAATCACGCGATCACTTGAAACACTTGTGTATAGCAATCGTGCACTAACGTTGAAGCGTTACCTCGCCGATATTCAAGGAACTAACACTTATTTATGGTGTTCTCGCCAGCCCTCCTTCGCCGTATTTCTCCGCCCGAAAGCAGTCACGAGACTGCGTTTCTCCCCCAATAGTATTTAATGGCTCAGGACGAGCGAGAAAATATCGAACTCGAGCGAGGTGGTCCGGCCAATAATAAAGGTCCGCGACTTCCCGAAAAAAGGCCTCGATTCTCCCTGTGGATTTACCTGGCGATCTTTCTGGCGCTGGTGGTTCATATCCTCGTGTTTGTCACGAATACGGACCCGAATTCGATCGAGTACAGCACATTCCTCGACTACGTGGAGAAGGGGCATGTCGAGGAGGTAGTTGTAGTCAATGACGCGCGGATTGTCGGAACGTATACGGAGAAAGCGGTTCGCAACAAAGATGTCAAGGTCGGCCAGCCGCGGCAGGACCTGCTGTCAGCCTCTTCTCCGGACGATTCGCGGAATTTCACGACCACCAAGCCCGCAGACCATGAACTGACGGAGTTTCTACGCAGTCACAACGCGGATGCGAAGAGCAGCGGATCCACGGAAGTCCAGTTCAGCGCCCGCCAGGAAGAGAACTGGTTCGGTGGCCTGCTTACCTGGGTCTTCCCACTGTTGCTGCTGGTCGTGCTGTGGGTCGTGCTGCTAAGGAGAATGAATCCGGGCAGTCAAGTGCTGAGTATTGGCAAGAACAAGGCCGTGCTCTTCGATGCCATGGGAGAGCAGCGCCTGACTTTCAAGGATGTTGCCGGACTTGAGGAGGCTAAGGAGGAAGTCGCAGAGGTTGTCGAGTTTCTTCAGTCGCCAAAGAAGTTCACCCGACTTGGGGGCAAACTGCCCAAGGGGGTTCTTCTGGTCGGTCCACCGGGAACAGGGAAGACCCTTCTCGCCAAAGCGGTCGCGGGTGAGGCGGGCACGCCGTTTTTCTCACTGTCGGGATCGGACTTTGTGGAGATGTTCGTTGGAGTGGGAGCGGCAAGGGTAAGGGACCTATTCCGTCAGGCCAAGGAAAAGGCACCGTGTATCATCTTCATCGACGAGATAGATGCCATCGGCAGGTCTCGTGGAAGAGGGATGATGATGGGAGCGAATGACGAGCGTGAGAATACGCTCAACCAGCTCCTGGTCGAGATGGACGGCTTTAACACCGACAAAGGTGTAATAATAATGGCCGCCACGAACCGTCCGGACGTCCTGGATTCTGCACTTCTCAGGCCGGGCAGGTTCGACCGGCAGATTCTGATCGACAAGCCCGATCGCCTCGAACGTGCCGAGATCTTTAAGGTCCATACGCGGGAGCTGATTCTCGGAGACAATGTGGACTGCGAGATTTTGGCTGGCCAAACTCCCGGATTTGCCGGAGCCGAGATCGCCAACGTATGTAATGAGGCCGCGCTCCTTGCAGCCCGCGAGAACAAAGAAGCGATCGAGATGGACGACTTCGAGAGAGCGATTGATCGCGTGATCGCGGGCCTGGAGAAGAAAAACAAGCTGATCTCACCCGAGGAGCGGAAGATCATTGCGTATCACGAGGCCGGACACGCAATCACCGGCTGGTTCCTGCAATACACTGATCCTGTAGTGAAGGTGTCCATCGTCCCGCGCGGATTAGCGGCGCTTGGATACGCGCAGTATCTGCCAGAGGAACGATACCTGTACACCAAGGAGGCTCTCGTAGATCGTATGACTATGGCGATCGGAGGCCGTGTGGCTGAGGAAATCGTGTTCAATCGAATTTCAACGGGAGCACAGAACGACCTTGAGCGCATCACCAAGCTCGCCTACGCAATGGTCGTCGACTACGGGATGAGCGAGAAGGTGGGATATGTCAGCTTCAACGTATCGGGTGCGGCAGCAGAAAATCCCGTTTTCGACAAGCCGTATTCCGACGAGACCGCTCGAATCATCGATGAGGAGGTCAAGTCGATCATTGACGATGTCCGGGTCCGGGCGCGCGAGTTACTCGAGGAGAAGCGCGAACTGCTGGAGCGTATGGCGCAGTCGTTGCTCGAGAAAGAGGTCCTCGGTCCGAAAGAGCTCGTCGATCTGCTCGGAAAGCGGCCATACGGCGACTATGTGTCTTTCAATGGCGAGAAAGATTCGGCGGGCGAAGATGGCGATCCAGGCTCGTCAACCACCGACAATTCGGCGGACGACCTCGCCAGGAGTGCGTCTATGGGCTCCGGAGACGGTGGTGTTTCGCCCGTTGCCGACGAGGTGGAACAGGATGATCGGGATGGCGGATGACGCAATCAGGCCCGGATGGGCCTCATGAGGCCTCTCGTCAAGCCGCTGCCATGCGGCTTTTTTTTTGCTCCCACAGTTCTAAAGGTGATATAAGTACATATATCGACATATCACTTGATAGATTCGGCTTCGTATTCCACGTTTAGTGCTTTTTGTCTTCGAGGAGGCCATTTTTGATGTGTGGTCGGGACCCAGGCCGAACGTACGGGCTGCTTATTATAACATTTCTTCACGTGGCCAATTGTCCCGCATTGCGCGTGGGCCGTATATTGTGAGACTGAATTTATGTCGGTTCTGCCCGGTCAGTTCGTTCGGCAGCCACCATTGCAAAGCATTCCCCCGGTAAAACGTGCCTACGATTCAACAGCTCGTCCGTAAAGGACGGCATCCCAAGGTAAAGACGACCAAGTCGCCCGCACTAAGTTCGAGTCCGCAGCGTCGCGGCGTCTGCACCCGCGTCTATACGACTACTCCGAAGAAGCCGAACTCGGCGCTTCGAAAGGTTGCGAAGGTGCGGCTGACGAACGGGATCGAGGTCATTGCCTACATACCCGGTGAGGGTCACAACCTGCAGGAGCACTCGATCGTTCTGGTTCGCGGCGGAAGAGTTAAGGATCTTCCCGGCGTCAAATATCACATCGTTCGTGGTGCCTTGGACGCAACGGGTGTGGAGGATCGTATGCAGTCGCGTTCGAAATACGGCACCAAGCGTCCGAAATAGTAGTGAGTTCTCGCCGGCCACATGGTAGGGGCCGGAGTCGACAAGATCCCATTGGATTGATATGCGAAGAAAGAAAGCAGATACCCGGCGGGTAAATCCTGATCCGATCTACAACGATCAAATGGTTGCTCGTTTCGTCAACTGCGTCATGGTCGATGGCAAGAAGAGCGTGGCAGAGCGCATCGTTTATGATGCCTTCTCGGTAATAGAGGAGCGGACCACGGAGCCTGGAATAGACGTCTTTCACAAGGCGATCAATAATGTGGCGCCGCTCGTCGAGGTTCGGTCCCGGCGCGTGGGCGGTGCAACGTATCAGGTGCCGATCGAAGTTCGACCGGAGCGGCGGGTTGCCCTGGCGTTTCGCTGGATTATCCAGTTCTCGAGGGGAAGGAACGACAAGAGCATGGCGAACCGTCTGGCGGCTGAGCTGATCAGTGCGTCGAAAGGCGAGGGCGGAGCAATCAAAAAGAAAGATGACACGCACCGAATGGCTGAAGCGAACAAGGCGTTTGCGCACTTCCGGTTCTAGCCTCGGTTACACCGAATACGAAAATGTCGGAGAATAAGATCAAACTCGAGGATACCCGGAATATCGGCATCATGGCCCACATTGATGCCGGCAAGACGACTACGACCGAGCGTATTCTCTTTTATACCGGTCGGCTACACCGCATGGGCGAGGTCCATGAGGGCGGCGCGACCATGGACTGGATGGAGCAGGAGAAGGAGCGCGGGATCACAATTACCAGCGCCGCCACGACCTGCTTCTGGAAGGACCATCGAATTAACATTATCGACACGCCCGGTCACGTCGACTTCACCGTTGAGGTCGAGCGCTCTCTTCGCGTGCTTGATGGCGCCGTCGCACTGTTTTGCTCGGTCGGTGGTGTTGAGCCTCAATCGGAAACGGTCTGGCGGCAGGCAGACAAGTATCGCGTGCCGCGAATCGCGTTCGTGAACAAGATGGACCGAACCGGCGCCGACTTTGCCGGAGCCGTCCAGATGATGAAGGATAGGCTTAAGGCTAGCGCTGTGCCCGTGCAGATTCCTATCGGCGAGGGCGACATGTTCCGTGGCGTGATTGATCTGATCACGAACAAGGCCATCGTTTGGCACGATGAAACGCAGGGGTCGACCTGGGATGAGATCGAAGTCCCCGCCGACCTGAAAAAGGATGCCCGTCATTGGAGAATCAATCTCCTTGAGGCTGTAGCCGAGCATAACGACGAGCTGCTCATGAAATACCTCGAGGGTGAGGAGATTACCCCCGAAGAGCTGAAGGCCGTTGTGCGAGAAGCGACACTCAGCCTGGATATTACCCCCGTTTTCTGCGGATCGGCCTTCAAGAACAAAGGCGTGCAGCGGCTTCTGGACGGAGTAATCGACTACCTTCCGAGCCCGAAGGACGTCCCGGCGGTCTCTGGGGTAATTCCGCGCACGGAAGAGGTTCAGGAGCGTCCTGCTGACCCGTCAGCACCGTTCAGCGCGATTGCGTTCAAGATCGCTACCGACCCATATGTCGGAAAGCTCACCTTCTTCCGAGTCTACAGCGGCACCCTCAAGAAGGGGCAGCAAATTCTGAATGCGACGACGGAAAAGAAAGAACGCATCGGCCGAATTCTGTTTATGCACGCTAATCACCGAGAGGACGTCGATGAGGTGCAGGCAGGCGATATCGCGGCGGGTGTTGGCCTCAAGGAAGTGAGGACCGGTGACACGCTCGCAGCTGCTGACAAGCCGGTGATTCTCGAGCAGATGGACTTTCCCGAGCCGGTTATCCGGATCGCCATCGAGCCGAAGACGAAAGCGGACAGTGACAAGCTCGGCGTAGGTCTGCAGAAGCTGGCTGAGGAGGATCCGACGTTTAAGGTGTCCACCGACGACGAGACCGGTCAGACCATCATCGCGGGGATGGGTGAATTGCACCTCGAGATCATCGTCGATCGACTGAAGCGGGAGTTCAAGGTAGAGGCCAACGTAGGTAAACCCCAGGTCGCCTATCGGGAGGCCATTCGTTCGTCAGTCGACGAGAAGTACACTCACAAGAAGCAGACGGGTGGCCGAGGCCAGTTCGCTGAAATTCACATCGAGATCGGGCCAAGCGAAGGCGGCGTTGGCCTTGAGTTCATCGACGAGATTCGCGGTGGCAACGTCCCTCGCGAGTTCATTCCGTCTGTCGAAAAGGGAATTAAGTCGGCAATGGATCAGGGGCCGCTTGCAGGGTACCCCGTTGAGGGCATCCGCGCGCGTTTGTACGACGGCAAATTTCATGCGGTGGACTCTGACCAGATGGCATTTGAAATCGCGGGTCGCATGGCTTTTCGCGAGGCTGCCCGCAAGGCGAAGCCGGTCATCATGGAGCCGATCATGGAGGTCGAGGTAGTGACTCCGGAAGAGTACATGGGTGACGTGATCGGTGACCTAAACAGCCGACGTGGTCGTGTTCAGAGCATGGGTCAGCGTGGCGACGCGCAGGTGATCAAGGCCCTTGTGCCGTTGTCCACGATGTTCGGGTACTCGACCGATATGCGGTCAATTACGCAGGGCCGGGCCCTGTACTCGATGCAGTTTGATCACTACGCAGAAGTGCCGCAGTCAATTGCGGAAGACATTGTAGCGGCCGCTACGGGTGTCGCAGCCGCGTAATGTCAGGAGCATCTAATTATCAGCACTCAGGATTAAGCTAAGGAGCTAAGCTGTCATGGCGAAGGAGACGTTTCAGCGCACGAAGCCTCACGTGAACGTGGGGACGATTGGTCACGTGGATCATGGTAAGACGACGTTGACGGCGGCGATCACGCAGGTATTGTCGAAGCGTGTGACCGGCAACGAGGTGCGCAGTTTTGATTCGATTGACAACGCGCCGGAGGAGCGGGAGCGTGGGATCACGATAGCGACGGCGCACGTGGAGTACGAGACCGAGGGTCGTCACTACGCGCACGTGGACTGTCCGGGTCACGCGGACTATGTGAAGAACATGGTTACGGGAGCGGCGCAGATGGACGGGGCGATTCTGGTGGTGGCGGCGACCGATGGTCCGATGCCGCAGACGCGGGAGCACATTTTGTTGGCGCGTCAGGTGGGCGTCCCTTACATCGTGGTGTTTTTGAACAAGGTGGATTTGGTGGACGACGAGGAGTTGTTGGAGCTGGTGGAGATGGAGGTTCGGGAGCTGTTGGAGCAGTACGAGTTTCCGGGCGACGACATTCCGATTGTGAAGGGTAGTGCGCTGGGCGCGCTCAACGGCGAGTCGGAGTGGGAGGACAAGATCATCGAGTTGATGGAGGCGGTCGACAGCTACATACCGACGCCGGAGCGAGACACGGAGAAGCCGTTTTTGATGCCGATCGAGGACATTTTTTCGATTACGGGTCGTGGTACGGTAGCGACGGGTCGTATCGAGCGGGGTACGATCAACACGGGTGATCCGGTGGAGATCATCGGCATGCAGGAGCAGAAGCAGACCTCGACGGTGACGGGTGTGGAGATGTTCAGGAAGATTTTGGACCAGGGTCAGGCGGGCGACAACGTGGGTCTTTTGCTTCGCGGTGTGGACAAGGACGAGATTGAGCGTGGGATGGTGGTTTGCAAGCCGGGCAGCGTGACGCCGCACAAGGAGTTTGAGGCGGAGGTGTACGTGCTTTCGAAGGATGAGGGTGGTCGTCACACGCCGTTTTTCAAGGGATACCGTCCGCAGTTTTACTTTCGTACGACCGATGTGACCGGAGACATTGAGCTTCCGGAGGGCGTGGAGATGGTGATGCCGGGCGACAACACGCAGTTTCTTGTAAAGCTGATCGTTCCGGTGGCGATGGAGCAGGGGCTGCGATTTGCGATCCGGGAAGGCGGCCGCACCGTCGGCGCCGGCGTCGTCTCCAAAATCCTCGACTGAGCGGGAAGTGGCGAAGCGCATCACCTCGTGAATGCACACGCCAAGCCTAACAAAAATTGATATGGCGAGTCAGAAAATCAGGATCAAACTGAAGTCCTACGACCACAGCTTGATCGACAAATCAGCGGAAAAAATCATCAAGACCGTTAAGTCGACGGGTGCCGTCGTAAGCGGTCCGATCCCGCTGCCGACAAAGAAGTCCATATACACGGTACTTCGAAGTCCGCACGTCGACAAGAAGAGTCGAGAGCAGTTTGAGACCCGAAGTCATAAACGACTGATCGACATTCTGTCGACCAGTAGCAAAACCGTAGACGCCTTGATGAAGCTCGAGCTTCCAAGCGGCGTCGATGTCGAAATCAAGGTGTAAGTCATGAACTATCGAATTCGAAAGTACTTTCTCATCCTCCCAGCTTTCGCGTTGCTTTTTGGGGTCACGGCATGTGACTCCGATGACAACGACGAGGACCTCAGCGATAGCGAGGTGTTTGTGGGGAACTGGGCTGTCGCGTCGGTCTCAGACACCAACGGTGCGGCGGACCTCAGCACGGATTTCAACTCGATCGTGGCACGCTTCAATGCGAGTGGTGACGGATCGATTACGGTTGATGCAACAGACGACGCGAACGATGCTGCTGTCGACTTCACGTATTCGGTGAATGAGACGGCGAACACGATCGTGCTCAACATCAGCGTTCCAGGAGTCGGGACAATCCCGCTCAGCATGGGATATTCGATCTCCAGCGATGAGGATACGGTGACGTTCACCATCAATCAGCAGAACGCTGTGCTCATCAATAGCCTCTTCGGAACGGCTCTCGAAGGTGCGGTCACCATGACGGTAATCCGAACGTAAGCGGACGCCCGAAAGACGGGTACAGGTTAGAACGGTGTAGACGATGGCGACAGGACTACTAGGAAAGAAGCTGGGGATGACCAGCATATTTGACGACGCGGGTAACCAGTATCCGTGCACGGTCATCGAAGTGCAGCCCAACGTTGTCACTCAGATAAGAACACAGGAAAAGGACGGTTACTCGGCAGTCCAGGTCGGCGTCGGCGACAAGAAGGTCAAGCGAACTACCAAGGCGCTCCTCGGACACTTCGAGGCGGCAGGAACGGCCCCGAAGGCGCTGGTGCGTGAGTTCGACCTCGCGGATGCGGGTAAAGACGTAGGCGATGAGTTTTCGATCGCCGATCTCTTCGAGGAGGGGGAGGTTATCGATGTCGCGGGCACGTCAAAGGGCAAAGGGTTCCAGGGCGTGGTAAAGCGCCACGGCTTCGCTGGCGTGGGCGGCCAGACGCATGGTCAGCATAACCGCGAACGCGCTCCGGGTTCTGTTGGCGCCTCGTCTACTCCTTCTCGAGTGTTCAAGGGGATGCGCATGGGTGGCCGTACGGGCGGTAGGCGCGTCACCGTAAAGAACCTGACTATCCTTCGCATTCTGGAAGATCAGAACGTCGTCCTCGTTGGCGGCGCCATTCCGGGGGCAGCCAACAGCATGGTCGAGCTACTCAAGAGAAAGTGAATTTGGACCCGAAGCAACGGCCGGGTCCAGGGATCGGCAAATGAAAGTCAAAGTATTCAGCAAGGACGGTAAAGAGTCGAAGCGCACCGTAACGCTCGAGCCTGCGATATTCGGTATTGAGCCGAATGACCACGCAATCTGGCTCGATGTGCGTCGCATTCAGGCTAATGCCCGTCAGGGTACGCACAAGACCAAGGAGCGGAATGAAAAGGCAGGGAGCAGACGCAAGCTCTATCGCCAGAAGGGCACCGGACACGCTCGGGCGGGTGATGCGAAATCGCCCATCCGTCGCTCGGGGGGTCGAACATTCGGTCCACGGCCGAGATCATATGACCTGAAAATCAACAAGAAGACGCAGCGGCTTGCCCGAGCAAGTGCGCTCGCGTATAAGGTGCAGGCAGAATCGCTCCGTGTAGTTGAGGACTTCGAATTCGAGCGGCCGAGTTCGAGTGAGCTGTCCGGATTGCTGGCCGCGCACGACCTATCGGGCGCGAAGGTGTTGATTCTTACATCCGGACTCCAGGGGCCGATCGCGCGCTCGGCTTCAAACCTGCGGAAGATCATTGTTCGCGAGGCGGCAAGCGTGTCGACCCTCGACGTACTGAATGCCGACACCGTCTTGTTGCAGGAAGGGGGCATCGATGAACTGACCCGCGTGCTGCTTGGCAATCCGCTTCCAGAAACGGCCTGAACAAGAAATAGACTTACGCGACGATGAACAAGGACGTGTTAATCCGGCCACTGGTCACCGAGAAGATGACCGCGCTTATGGAAGAAGGCCACTATGCTTTCGTTGTGCGCAAGGATGCCAATAAAATCGAGATCCGCGAGGCAGTGGAATCCCGTTATCCTGGAGTCAAGATCAAAGAGGTTCGCACAATGGTTGTTCGCGGCAAGCGCCGCAATCAGTTCACCCGTCGCGGGTTGGTTGAGGGACGGCTCTCGTCGTTCAAGAAGGCAATCGTGACGCTGGAGCCGGACAGCGAACAGATTGACTTCTTCGAGGAAGTGTAATCGCGAAGGTAGACGCAGACCGAAGTCATGGCGATAAAGAAACTTAAACCGAACACCCCGGGACAGCGGCATCGCTCGGTCTCAGGCTTCGAGACAATCACGAAGTCTGAGCCGGAGAAGAGCCTCCTGGCACCGATCCGTAAGAAAGGCGGTCGGAATAACACCGGCCGGATTACCGTCCGGCACCAGGGAGGTGGCCACAAGCGCCGGTATCGAATTATCGATTTCAAGCGCAACAAGAATGGTGTCCCTGCGAGAGTTGCGGCTATCGAGTACGATCCTAATCGGTCGGCTCGCATCGCCCTCCTGGTATACGCGGATGGTGAGAAGCGCTACATCATTGCCCCGAACGAGGTTTCGGTCGGACAGACCGTTGTAAGTGGACCGGGTTCTCCGCCCGAGCCGGGCAACTGCCTTCCGCTCTCGGAGATACCGGTCGGGTCTTTTGTTCATGCCATCGAGATGAAGCCCGGAAAAGGCGCACAGCTTGCTCGGTCGGCTGGCACTTTTGCCCAGCTTACGGCCCGCGAAGGCAAGTACGCCATCCTGAAACTGCCTTCGGGTGAAACGCGAATGGTCCCGGTGTCCTGCGTCGCAACAATCGGCACGACGAGTAACCCCGACCATATGAACATTGACCTTGGAAAGGCTGGACGCAAGCGCTGGTTGGGTGTTCGGCCAAAGACCCGCGGCGTCGCAATGAACCCAGTCGACCACCCTATGGGTGGTGGCGAAGGTAAGGCCTCAGGCGGCCATCCTCAGTCTCCGACCGGAGTACCCGCGAAGGGTTATAAAACTCGTAAGAAGCGTAAGCATTCGAACAAGCACATTATTCGAAGAAGAGGAAAGAAGTAACCGACTTCGGTCTTCGCAACGAGCACAACTATGGCACGATCGCTAAAAAAAGGTCCTTACGTCTACTACAAGTTGCAGCGCAAGGTTGATGAGCTCAACCAGTCGGGCAAGAAGAAAGTCGTTAAGACCTGGAGCCGAGCCTCGATGATAACGCCGGACTTTGTGGGTCACACTTTTGCGGTCCACAACGGAAAGCAGTTCATCCCGGTCTACGTGACGGAGAACATGGTTGGCCATCGTCTGGGTGAGTTTGCGCCAACCCGTAGTTTCCGCGGTCACGCCGGCTCGGCCGTCAAGCGCTGATCAGAAACTGCTGCGCCATTTGCAAGAGAGAATCATGGAAGCGAGAGCCGTCCGAAAACATATTAGAAGTTCGCCGCGCAAGATGCGGCCGGTGGTCAACGTCGTTCGGGGAAAACGAGTACCCGAAGCGCTAGACATACTCAACTTCCTTCCGCAGAAGGTCACCGGACTTGTCAAGACGACGATCCTGTCCGCGGTTCACAATCTCATGGATCGGAACCCCGACGAGCGGTTTGACGAGGAGTCGCTGGTCATTCGCGAGATACGGGTGGACGGAGGAGCGATGTTCAAACGTTACCGGCCCGCTCCGCGCGGTCGCGCGCAGCGCATCCTCAAAAGAACCAGTCATCTGACGGTGGTCGTGTCGACCGCCGATGAGGATGAGGGCGACGATTCTTAGTAGAAGCGTCAAGCTCAAAACTTTAAAAACACGCAGGCAACACATTGGGTCAGAAAACACATCCGGTCGGGTTTCGCCTTGGGATAATCCGGGGCTGGGATTCGAATTGGTACGCCGAGAAGGATTTTGCTGGCAAGCTGGTCGAGGACCAGGAGATTCGTGACTATCTGAATGCACGGCTCAAACGAGCCGGTGTCAGCCGCGTCGTTATCGAGCGCACGCCGAAGCGCGTCATCTTGACGCTGCACACGAGTCGGCCCGGCGTTGTCATTGGTCGGGGCGGCGCGGAAGTGGAGAAGCTTCGGGAGGAGCTGAAGAAGCTTACCAGCAAGGACATCCAGATCAACATTAATGAGATCAAGCGTCCGGAACTCGATGCCAGCCTTGTTGCGCAAAACATCGCGCAGCAGCTCGAAGGTCGCGTCTCATTCCGGCGCGCCATGAAGCAGTCGATTACTGCGGCGATGAGAATGGGTGCCGAGGGAATCCGGATCAAGGTTTCCGGTCGCCTCGGTGGTGCCGAAATGGGCAGGACGGAGCAGTACCTGGAGGGTCGGGTGCCTTTGCACACGGTCCGAGCGGACATCGACTACTCGGAGGCAACGGCATACACGATCTACGGTACGACGGGCGTCAAGGTCTGGATCTACCGGGGTGAGATCCTTGGCAAGCCGGACCTTAGTCCAAACGTTCAGGCGCAGCGCCAGCAGCTGCAACAGATGCAGCCGGAGCGCACCGCTCGGGGTCGGCGACGACGCGAGAAATCGGGTCGCGCGAAAAAGAAGTAGGAGTGTCACGAGGTAATTCGAGAGACGGAGAGTAAGCCATGTTAATGCCGAAGCGCACCAAGTACCGCAAGATGCAAAAGGGCCGCATCAAGGGTAATGCCGGCCGCGGTACGGAGATTTCTTTCGGGGACTTCGGGCTCAAGGCGCTTGAGCAGGGCCGGATTACGAGCCGGCAAATAGAGGCCGCACGTATCGCCATGACGCGGCGCATGAAGCGTGCTGGTAAGGTGTGGATTCGCATCTTTCCGGACAAGCCCATGACGAAGAAGCCTGCCGAGGTTCGGATGGGTAAGGGTAAGGGCTCCCCGGAATACTGGGTGGCCGTGGTGCGTCCAGGTCGCATCTTGTTCGAGGTAGGCGGAGGCATTCCGTATGACCTTGCGGCCGAGGCAATGCGCCTCGCCAAGCACAAGCTCCCGATCAAAACCAAAGTGGTGACTCGGCCTGATTACTCCGGGTCCTGACTCGACATCAGTAGAAGAATATGAAAGCACGGGAGATACACGATCTGAGCCGAGACGAGATTGCAGAGCGAATCCGCGAGGAAAGCGAACAGCTTCGTGCGCTGCATTTTCAGCATGCGATTGCAGAGTTGCCGAACCCGATGGTGCTACGGCATAAGCGACGCCTAGTGGCGAGGCTTAAGACAATCCTGAATCAAAAGGACGAAAACGGCGACTAGGGTCGCCTCTAAAAAAACGGTAGTTGGTGAGGAAACGGATTACGGCTCACCAAGCCGCGCAAACAAATGGAAACGAAGACGAGAAAAGTACGAAAGGAGCGAGTCGGGCTGGTCGTGAGCAGCAAGATGGATAAGACCATCTCTGTTTCGATTCGGCGCCAGATCAAGCACCCCATCTACGGCAAGATTCTCAAGAGATCATCGCAGCTCATGGCTCATGACGAGAACAACGAGGCCAACGAAGGTGACACGGTGCGGATAATGGAGACGCGCCCCCTGAGCAAGAACAAGAGATGGCGGCTCGTTGAGGTCATCGAGAGAGCGAAATAACAGACGCAGTGACGCGTCATCAGTGGAAGCGATAAGGCGTAGGGATAAGTCATGATACAGCAAGAGACCCGACTGAAGGTCGCAGACAACAGCGGTGCAAAAGAGGTTCTGTGCATCCGCGTGCTGGGCGGCAGCGGACGACGCTACGCGCGGATCGGTGACACGATCGTCGTGTCCGTCAAGTCTGCCATACCGGGTGGAAACGTCAAGAAGGGGGAAGTGTCTCGTGCCGTTGTCGTGCGAACGAAAAAGGAGTTTCGCCGAGCTGACGGATCGTACATCCGCTTTGACGAAAATGCAGCCGTGCTTTTGAACGCCCAGGGAGAGCCGAGAGGTACACGAATTTTTGGACCCGTTGCCCGTGAGCTCCGCGAGAGGCAGTACATGCGAATAGTTTCACTGGCCCCGGAAGTCCTGTAGTGAGAACCTGATACAAGTCAGGGATAGGCAGAGAGAAGAAGATGCCGAGAACTAAAAACAACCAGAAGAAGCTTCACGTTCGAAAGGGCGACATGGTTCGCGTCGTCGCGGGCAATGAGAAGGGCAAGGAAGGGAAGATCCTCCGTGTCTTTCGCGATAAGGAGCGCGTGATCGTAGAAGGCGTGAATATGCGAATCAAGCATATGAAGCCGAACACGACCTACCCTCAGGGCGGTCGTGTCGAGCGCGAGATGTCGATTAACGTGGCTAACGTGATGCCTTTGGACTCAAACGGCGATCCTACAAGAATCGGACGCAAGCCGATCGTTGATCCCGACACGGGAAAGACGCGGTGGATCCGGTACGCAAAGACCACCGGCGAGGAACTAGATCATTGAGTCCTGAGCGGCGTCAGGATATTTGAACGGATAAATGGAAAACTATCAGCCGAGACTGAAAGGCGAGTACCACGAGCGGGTCGTGCCTGCGTTGGTGAAGCAGTTTGGTTACACCAATGCGATGGAAGTGCCGCGCCTGACGAAGATCGTCGTGAACAAAGGCGTTGGAGAAGCTGCGGCTACGAAGAAGGTGCTCGATGACGCCATCGAGGAGCTTCGGCGTGTGACCGGGCAGCATCCCGTAATCGCGAAGGCTCGCAAGAGCGTCTCGAATTTCAAACTGCGTCAGGGAATGCCCATCGGAGCCTACGTGACTCTCCGTGGAGAGCACATGTGGGATTTCTTCGACCGTCTCGTCTCATTGGCGTTGCCTCGAGTACGCGACTTTAGAGGCGTGCCCGACCGGAGTTTCGACGGCCGAGGCAACTATAGCCTCGGCGTGAAGGAGCAAATCATCTTTCCGGAAATCGACATCGACAAGGTCGACCGAATTAGTGGCTTCGACGTCACATTCGTCACGACGGCGAAGACCGATGAGGAGGCATATGCACTCCTTAAGGAACTCGGGATGCCGTTTGTCCGACGCAGGGAAGAAGTTCAGCAGCAAGAAGCATAGCACTTAGCATGGCGAAGAAAAGTCAAATAGCCCGCGAGGCAAAGCGACGCAAGATGGTCAACCAGTACGCGGCCAAGCGTCAGAAACTGAAGGAAGAAGGCGACTGGGAGGGGCTGCAGAAGCTTCCGCGAAATGCCAGCCCCGTTCGGTTGCGCAACCGCTGTGCGATGACCGGTCGCTCCCGCGGCTTCATCCGCAAGTTCGGCCTGTCCCGGATTGTGTTCCGTGAGATGGCACTCGAGGGAAAGATCCCGGGCGTTCGAAAGGCAAGCTGGTAACAGCCAAGACAGAAATTTTGAATCTCTGACACACGATGAGTAAGAATACTGACCCAGTGGCGGATTACCTGGCGCGAGTGCGCAACGCACTCAAGGCAGGACACATGCACCTGGATATTCCTGCCTCAAAGCTCAAGCGCGCCATCACTCAGATACTGGTGGATAAAGGATACGTGCGCAGCTTCCTGAATATCGATGACGGCAAGCAGGGGCTGCTGCGGATTTATCTCAAGTACGATCGCACGGGGAATCCGGCGATTCAGAGTCTGGAAAGGGTCTCTACACCCGGGTTGAGGACCTATGTGAGCTCAACCGATTTGCCGCGCGTGAGAAATGGACTTGGCATCGCCATCCTGTCGACCTCTAGCGGAGTGATGACGGATAAAGAGGCGCGCCGAATCAATGTCGGAGGAGAAGTCCTCGCTTACGTTTACTAAAGAGTCTGAGTGACGGTTTACGTCACGTGAGAAAAGGGTAGAACAGATGTCTCGAATAGGGAATCTTCCGGTACCAATCGCAGACAAGGTCACTGTTGAAATCGGTAAGAACAACTTTGTCACGGTCAAAGGACCAAAAGGTGAGTTGAGCCTTCAGGTCGACCCCGACATCGCGTTGAGCCTCAAGGAGGGCGAGTTAGTCGTTGATCGGCCCACTGAGCAGAAGCGACACAAGTCCATGCACGGCCTCTATCGTTCGTTGATCGACAACATGGTCCGTGGCGTGGTCGATGGATATCGACGGGAACTGGAAGTTATTGGAGTCGGATATCGAGCGACCGTATCGGACGGCATCCTCGAGCTTGCCCTGGGTTATTCGCACCCCATCTATTTCGTGCCGCCGGAAGGTATTTCCATTGATGTAGATAGCCAGCGCGGCAAGAACACGATCATCGCGGTGGAGGGTATTGACAAGCAGTTGGTAGGGCAGGTGGCCGCCAAGATTCGCTCGCTTCGACCGCCCGAGCCATACAAGGGTAAGGGAGTTCGGTATGTGGGCGAGTACGTTCGCAGAAAGGCAGGCAAGACTGCTGCACGATAATTGGTAATCAGATTCAGGAGTTCATCCTGACGAGTAATGGGACGACAGAGTCAAAAGACGGAAAGGCGCAGACGGATTCACCGTGGTGTGCGAAAGAAGGTCCATGGGACGAAGGAACGTCCGCGCTTGTCGGTTTATCGGTCCAACCGCCACATCTATGCGCAACTGATAGATGATCTTTCCGGCAGCACGATGGCGTCCGCCAGCAGTCAGGAGGCGGATATTAATGGGGACTCGCCGGTTAAGGTCAGCCACGAGGTGGGCAAAGTACTTGCGACCCGCGCGAAGGAGGCGGGGATCAGCAGCGCCGTATTCGATAGGGGTGGTTACAGGTACCACGGAAGAGTGCGCGCGTTGGCAGAAGGAGTTCGCGAGGGAGGCCTCACCGTTTAAACAAAGCCGCATAACGGCAGAAGTGTCAAAAGGATAAAGGCAAATGGCCAAAGGAAGACGAAAACAGCGAAGGGAGCGAGGTGAGTCCAGCGACTTTGTCGAGCGGTTAGTCTCGGTCAAGCGCGTCGCCAAGGTTGTGAAAGGCGGTCGCCGCTTCTCGTTCAATGCGGTCGTCGTTGTTGGCGACGGCAAAGGTTCGGTTGCGGCCGGACTCGGCAAGGCCAACGAGGTGGCGAATGCCATCGCGAAAGGCACCGAAGATGCAAAGAAGAAGTTGTTCACGGTGCCGATGTCGAAGGGGACGATTCCTCACCCTGTCGTTGGTCGGCAGGATGCCGGCAAGGTATTACTGAAGCCGGCAGCTCCCGGTACGGGAGTGATCGCAGGTGGTGGAGTGCGTGCCGTATTGGAGTGTGCCGGATATACGGACATCCTCTCCAAGTCACTTGGGTCGAGCAACCCGCATAACCAGGTAAAGGCGACTATCGACGCCCTCCAACGGTTGGAGGATCCTCTCGAGGTCGCACGACGGCGGGGAATCTCGCTCAAAAAAGTCTTTGAAGGCTGAGTACGACTCAGACTTAAAACGATAGAATGTGATGGCGAACAAGTTGAAAATCACTCAGGTTCGGAGTGTAATCAGGAAGCCGGCCCGGCAGAAGAGGACAATGGAAGCGCTCGGTCTGCGTCGGATGCACCAGACCGTAGAGTTGAATGACACGCCGGCCATCCGCGGCATGATTGACCGCGTTCGTCATTTGGTTTCGGTGGACGTAAGTGGCGTGGCGTCCGATGCGAGAGCCGGCAAGCCTGCCAAGGCCTCGGCGAAGAAGTCGAAAGCAGCCGCTGCCGTAGCCTCCGCAAAAGTCTCTGACACTAAGGTCGCTGATGCGGAGCCTGTCGAAGAGTCTTCTGCGAAGAAGACAGCTACGAAGAAGTCTGCAACGAAGAAGACATCTGCGAAGAAGTCCACCAGAAAATCCACCGCTAAAAAATCGGCCACCAAGAAAGCAGCGACTAAAAAGACGACAGCCCGAAAGAAGTCGACCGCCAAGAAATCCAGCGCTAAGAAGGCCCCGGCCAAGAAGTCCGGTTCGAGGAAGACGGCGGCCAAGAAGACCGGTACCGATAGTAAGTCGTCTGGTACCAGCGAAAAGGAGGGCTAGTCCGTAGTGAAGAGTCCGTACCCAGCGTAATGAGTTTGTTTAATGCGAGTTCGTCTATAGGCGAGCGCTCTAGCACCGAAGAGAAATGGATCTAAGTAATTTGAAACCCGCTAAGGGTTCAACGAAGAACAGAAAGCGCATTGCACGCGGGGTTGGTTCCGGCTACGGCGGACACAGCTCTACGAAAGGCAACAAGGGACAGAAGAGCCGATCGGGTGCGAAGCACCGTGCCTGGTTTGAAGGTGGGCAAATGCCGCTTCAGCGTCGGGTACCCAAGTTCGGATTCTCGAATCCGTTCCGGAAGTCGTACAGCGCGGTCAATGTCTCGACCTTGGAGCGACTTGTGTCGGACGGACGGTTAAAAGCGGGAGACGAAGTGTCACCGCAGACATTGGCAGGTCTTGGTGTCGTCGGGTCGAAGGACCTCGTCAAGATCCTCGGCGGGGGTGAGTTGACGACGTCGCTCAAAGTCAGCGCGCACGCTTTCAGCGCGTCGGGAAGGAAGAAGATTGAAGATGCGGGAGGCTCCGCATCCGTTACAGAGTAACCCACTTACTCGTTGCAAACCTAGCTCGAAGTAATTCATGGCGTCCTTTTCCGAAAGCCTTCGCAACATCTGGAAGATCGAGGAGCTCCGCAGGCGGATCACGTATACCCTCGGGATACTTCTGGTCTACCGGCTGGGAGCGTACGTGACGCTTCCAGGCGTTGACGCCTCCGCATTGTCTCAAATCAACCAGACGCGTGATCCGAACGACATCTTCGGGTTCATCGATCTGTTTGTCGGAGGCGCATTCAGTGCGGCCGGAATCTTTGCCCTCGGCATCATGCCGTATATCACGGCATCGATCATTATCCAGCTGATGGGTGCGGTCGTGCCGTATTTCCAGAAGTTGCAGCGTGAGGGTGAGGACGGCCGCCGAAAGATCACGCAGCTCACGAGATACGGAACGGTCCTGATCACTGCGATTCAGTCGATCGGATTCGCGATCAACCTGCAATACGGGATCACCGGATCGGCCATCATGATCGGGGCGACCTTCTTCATGGTCTCCACGGTGATCGTGCTTACAGCGGGTACGCTGTTCGTCATGTGGTTGGGCGAGCGGATCACGGAGAACGGTATTGGGAACGGCATTTCGCTGATCATCATGATCTCGATCATCTCAGCGTTTCCAAGTTCCCTCGTTAACGAGTTCAAGCTGAAGGACAACCTGTTCATCTTCCTCATGGAGATTGCGTTCTTCGCACTGGTGACGGCGGGCGTGGTACTTGTTACGCAAGGCATGCGTCGCATCCCGGTTCAGTATGCGAAGCGAGTGGTGGGACGGAAGGTCTACGGAGGTACAACGCAGTACCTGCCTCTGCGCGTAAATGCCGCCGGCGTGATGCCGATCATCTTCGCCCAGTCGATCATGTTTGTGCCAGCTACCATTGCAACCTTCTTTCCGGACAGCGGAGCCATGCAACAGTTTGGAGCATGGTTCGGGGACATCTCTGGATGGGGCTACTCGGCGGTCTTTTTCGTCATATGCGTGTTCTTCACATACTTCTATACGGCGATTGCAGTGAACCCCAAGGAGATGGCCGACACGATGAAACGTCAGGGCGGGTTCATCCCGGGCATCCGACCGGGGAAACAGACCAGCGAGTTCATTGACAACATCCTGACGCGGATTACGTTGCCCGGATCCCTTTTTCTTGGGTTAGTTGCAATTCTGCCAGCGTTTGCGATGCGGGCTGGAGTCACTACAGGTTTTGCGATCTTCTTCGGCGGTACCAGTTTGCTGATTCTCGTCGGCGTGGCCCTTGACACGCTTCAGCAGATTGAGAGCCATCTTCTGATGCGTCACTACGACGGTTTCATGAAGAGCGGGCGCGTCCGAAGTCGTCGAGGATAGATCGAGGCCTTACGGCGATCAAATGGTTCAACTGAAATCGGAAAGAGAGATCGACCTGATGCGGTCCGCCGCCGACCTTGTCGGCAGGACTTTGGCTGAGGTGGCCAAGCGGATTGAACCGGGCGTGACTACCGCGGAGTTGGATCAGGTGGCGGAGCAGTTCATACGGCAGCACGACGCCGAGCCGGCCTTCAAGGGATACAGGGTTGGTCAGAACGTTTTCCCAGGCACGTTGTGTGTGTCGATCAACGATCAGGTGGTTCACGGGATTCCCGGTGACAACGCGTTGCGGGAGGGGGACATCGTCTCCATCGACTGCGGTGCAGAGCTAAACGGTTTTTTCGGTGACAGTGCATTCACCTTTTCCGTCGGGTCCGTTGATACTGAAAGCAGATTGCTTTGCCGAACGACCTACGAAGCGCTCAAGGCAGGCATTGCCGCATGTGTGGCCGGCAACCGAATCGGCGACATATCGCACGCCGTCCAGTCACACTGTGAGCAGCAGGGTTACGGCGTTGTGCGTGACCTGGTCGGACACGGGATCGGCAAGAACCTTCATGAAGATCCCCAAGTGCCCAACGTGGGGCGCAGGGGAAGCGGCCGCAAGCTCAAGAACGGCCTGGTGCTGTGCATTGAGCCGATGATCAATCTTGGATCGCCCGACGTTGTGACCGGTGATGATGGTTGGACGGTTCGGACGGCGGACGGACGTCCATCGGCACACTACGAGCACATGGTGGTTGTCCGCGGCGGCGAACCGGAAGTGCTGACGACATTCGAGTATATCGAGGCCGTCGTTCGGCCACCCTACTCACAAAGAGAAGAACTGCAGCATGGCTAAACAAAAGCCTATCGAACAGGACGGAGAAGTAATCGACGCACTTCCGAACGCGCAGTTTCGCGTCCGTTTGGAGAACGGTCACGAAATCCTGGGACTACTCTCGGGCAAGATGCGGATGTATTTCATCAAAATTCTTCCCGGTGACAGGGTAAAAGTAGAGCTATCGCCCTATGATCTGTCGAAAGGGCGCATCGTGTACCGCTACAAGTAGTTCGGTCGGAGAACCTCACGCGGACTTCGGCGTTACCCATAAGCTGGACAAAATTCCATCCTGGCCAGCTCGAAACAGACCATACGCGACGGAATCGATGAAAGTCAAAGCGAGCGTAAAGAAGCGGAGTGCCGACGATAAGATCATTCGTCGCAAGGGCCGTGTCTACGTGATAAATAAGAAGAACCCTAAGCACAAGCAGCGGCAAGGCTAACATCGCCCTCCGCGACACGAGATTAGATGCCACGTATAGCGGGAGTAGACGTCCCTAACAACAAGCGCGCAGAGGTTGCCCTCACGTCCATTTATGGAGTGGGCCGCTCGCGTGCAAAGGAAGTGCTAGAGCGGGTCGGTCTGGATCCGAATGCACATCCTGACTCGTGGTCGGAAGACCAGACGAAGAAGGTGCGCCGCATGATCGAAGACGAGTATCTCGTTGAAGGTCAGCTGCGGACCGATGTGCAAATGAATATCAAGCGGCTGATGGATATTGGTTGCTACCGCGGGCTGAGGCACCGCCGCGGTCTGCCGGTACGCGGGCAGCGCACACAGACAAATGCCCGTACCAGAAAGGGCCGCAAGCGAACAGTGGCCGGTAAGAAGAAGGCTCCACGTAAGTAATCGTCAACCGCATCGAAATGGCGAAGAAGCAGAGATCATCATCGCGGTCGGTCCGCAAGAAGAAAGTTATCGTAGAGTCGAACGGTCAGGCTCACATCAAGGCCACGTTCAATAACGTGATGGTGACATTGACGGATCAGTATGGCAATACGATCTCATGGGCGAGCTCGGGCAAGATGGGTTTCAAGGGAAGCCGCAAGAATACCCCCTACGCAGCACAGGTGGCAGCATCGGCGGCTGCGAAAGAGGCTTATGATCTCGGGTTGCGTCGGGTTGACGTTTTCGTTAAAGGTCCCGGCTCCGCTCGCGAGTCGGCTATTCGGGCTCTGTCGAATTCGGGGCTCGACATCGCGACAATCCGGGACGTAACACCAATACCACATAATGGCTGCCGGCCTCCGAAGAGGCGTCGCGTCTGACGCTTGCGTCACGCACCCACTCTCGGTGTAAGTAAACCGGCTATGGTCACCGCGACGTGGCCATACGTTTGTCCACAAACCGATTATTCGGCAAACGAGGTAACTGACAATGGCCCGATATAGAGGCCCAAAGCAAAAAGTAGCGAGGCGATTTAAGGAGCCGATATTTGGCCCCAGTAAATCGCTGGAGCGAAAGCCGTATGGCCCTGGCCAGCATGGCCGGTCCAGGCGTTCCAAGGAAAGCGAATACGCTGTCCAGCTGAAGGAAAAACAGAAGGCGAAGTACACGTACGGTCTTCTGGAACGCCAATTCCGCAATCTGTTCGAGAAAGCAGCCCGCAAGAAGGGAGTGACCGGTGAGAATCTGCTCAGGTTTCTGGAAGCGCGGCTGGACAACACTGTGTTTCGACTCGGGATCGGCAGTACGCGTCGGCAGGCGCGACAGTTTGTGACGCACCGCCACATTATGGTTAATGGGGAGGTCGTAAACATCCCGTCATTCCAGCTTCGCCCGGGAGACGTCGTCGCGGTCCGGCCACGCAGCAGGAATGTGGATCCGATTCGGGAATCAATCCGACGAAGCCGCAAGCAGTATCCGTGGCTCGAAATCGATCGGAAAGAAATGCAGGGCAAATTTCTGGATTATCCCGGTCGCGAAGACATCCCGGAGAATATCCGTGAGCAGCTCATCGTTGAGCTTTACTCCAAGTAGTGTCTGGCGGTGCACATAGCGTGCCATCCCATACGCTGAAAAACGGCATAGAACGATCGATATGAGTAGCTACGCAATACAGATGCCAGACGGCGTCGAAGTCGAGGAAATCAACGAACAGTACGGCCGCTTTGTGATCCAGCCGCTGGAACGCGGATACGGTGTCACGATCGGTAACGCGCTGCGCCGCGTACTTCTCTCTTCGCTGGAAGGCATCGCGATTACGGCAATCAAGATAGACGGCGTGCAGCACGAGTTCTCCACCATCAAGGGTGTATCAGAGGACGTGGCCGACATCATTCTAAACCTCAAGGGGGTTCGGTTTCGGGCCGATGAAGCGGATGAAGGCCATATCCATCTCTCGCTTACGGGGCCCGGTACCTGGACGGCGAAAGATATCGGCAAAGCAACCAACGAAGTCGAGGTGCTCAATCCGGAGCACCACATTGCCACGCTGGACAAGTCGGCTAAGATCTCGGCGGAGCTTCGTCTGTCTCGCGGTCGAGGTTACGTACCGTCCGTGGAAAACAAACAGGAAGATGACCCGATCGGAGTGATCGCCATCGATTCGATCTTCACGCCTATCACAAACGTGAAGTACTCGATCCTGCAAACGCGAGTCGGAGAGAAGATCGACTACGAGCGTCTGTCGCTTGAAGTGAGCACCGATGGGTCGGTTGTACCCGAGGATGCGCTCGCCTCCGCCTCCTCCATTCTGCGCGATCACATTAACCTGTTCATCAAGATGGACAGCGAGCCCCAGCCGACCGAGGAGGAGAAGGAGGTTGATGCTGAGGTTCAGCGCGTTCGCGAACTACTGGCGCAGTCTGTAGACGAACTTGATTTGTCAGTCCGTGCCCACAACTGCCTCAAGGCGGCTAACATCAAGTCGATCGGTGACCTGGTGCGAAGGGAAGAGTCGGAAATGCTCAAGTTTCGGAACTTCGGCCGCAAATCACTTCAGGAGCTGGTCCAGGTTCTCGAAGAACGCGGGCTGGCCTTCGGAATGGACGTTGAAAAATATCTTGAAGAGGCGTGATCCCTCTGTCTCGGTATGCCGACCTGTTTGGAGCGGTCACTGAGAAACCGGATCGGATGGTAAGATGAGACACCAGAGGAAACGACATAGACTCGGCAGAACGGCGCCGCATCGCAAGGCGACGCTCGCCGCACTTTCGAGCGCCCTGATTCAGCATAAGAGGATCACGACGACGGCGCCCAAGGCGAAGGCCCTGCGAGAGTTCGTCGAACCGATTATCAGTCGGGCTAAAGAGGATACTACGCACAATCGTCGACAGGTATTCCGATACCTTCAGGACAACGACGCGGTGAGTGAGCTCTTTGGAGAGGTTGCTGAAAAGGTCGGCGATCGGCCGGGGGGATACACGAGAATCATCAAGCTTGGCCAGCGGCACGGAGATGCCGCCCCCATGGCAGTAATTGAGCTGGTTGATTACAACGACGTCAAGCCCGAGGGCGCCGCCGGTGGACGGAAGAAGACGCGCCGAGGCCGAGGTCGGAAATCGAAGGCCGACACCGCCGCAGGCGCAGCATCGGTGGCAGCCGGTCTAGCGGAAGATGTGGCCGAGAGTGTCGAGGATGCCGTCGACTCGGTTACCGAAGAAGCGGCTGAAGTGGTTGAGAAAGCTGAAGAGGTGGCCGAACAGGTATCGGAGGCGGTTCAGGACAAAGTCGAAGACGCTGCGGATGTTGTCAAAGACAAGGTCGAAGATGTCGCCGAGGCCGTTGACGACACTGCAGCGGACGTGACAGAGTCCGTTGAGGATGCCGCCGAAGACGCTGTCGATGCGGCTGAGGACAAGGCGGAGGCGGCGAGCGACGAGGAAGAGCAGGCAGACGACGCCGAGCCGGAGGAGCCAAAGAAGTAGCTGTCACTGTCTCTTGGACCAAATATTCGGGGGCGCCGCGCAAAATGTGTGGCGCCCCTTTTTCTTTGGCTGCCCGTACCGGGAGCCGATGATCTAAGGAACCGTCCTATCCGGCGGCGGCTTTAAACTTCCATGCTACGTGCTGCGACCATACTGCAGGGCAACGACCTGAATGTCGAGGCGAGGTATCAGCGTCGACTAGACGAACTCGTGGACTTGTGCGAGAAGTCACTGCCGTCATTCGATGAGGAGCGCCTGCGCCGCGCCTTCAGAATCAGCTATTGGGCCCACCGGAACGATCTCCGAAAGTCTGGAGAAGCATACATCTCCCACCCTCTGGAAGTCGCTTTCATTGTAGCCAAGGACATCGGCATCGATGACGTCACCGTGGCTGCAGCCCTGCTTCACGACGTAGTAGAGGATACCGAGATCTCGCTGGACTTCGTGCGCGAAGAGTTTGGGGACTCCATCGCGAACATCATAGATGGACTCACGAAGATAAGCGGCGTCTTTGCCAGCGGGGCAATGGGCCACGCCGAGAACGTGCGCAAGTTGATGTTGTCCATGGCCACAGATGTTCGCGTGATCCTGGTCAAGTTTGCTGATCGATTGCACAACATGCGCACAATCGAGGCCATGTCACGGCACAAGCAAATCAAGACCGCAACGCAGACGCTCGAGCTCTTCGCGCCGCTGGCACACCGCTTCGGTCTCTTCGCCATCAAGAGTGAGCTCGAGGACCTATCGCTGAAAGTCCTTCATCCGGATGAATACCATGCGATCCTGGAGGGCATCAAGGACACTCGTGCCGATCGTGAATCGTACATCAGGACCTTTTCCGGACCGCTAAAGGAGCGGCTTCGCCAGGACGGGTTCGAGTTCGACATCTATGGACGGTCAAAGAATATCTACTCCGTCTATCGAAAGATGAAGGCCCAAAACAAGCCCATCGACGAGATATACGATCTGTTCGCAGTTCGCGTTGTGCTCAAGAGCACCGGAAAGAAGGGCAAGGAAGATTGTTGGCGCGTCTATTCGATCATCACGGATTTATACAAGCCGCTTCCCGAACGATTTCGCGACTTCCTTTCCGTTCCGAAGTCGAACGGCTATCAGAGTCTGCATACTACGGTTCTCGGGCCCGACGGAAGAAGGATAGAAGTGCAAATCCGGACACTTGAGATGCACGAGGTGGCCGAACGTGGACTTGCCGCCCACTGGAAGTACAAGGAGGGGGTGACAGACGCGGACGGCCAGATGGAGAAATTCCTTTCGTGGGTTCGTGAGCTGCTTGAGTCGCCTCGGCCGGAGCAGGCCACCGAGTTCGTTGAGGAGTTTCGCCTGAATCTCTACGATCAGGAAATCTATGTCTTCACCCCGAAGGGTGAGTTGAAGACTTTGCCCAGCAATGCCACGCCCGTCGACTTTGCGTTTCAGGTGCACACGGAGGTCGGCTTCCATTGTATCGGAGCGAAGGTCAACGGGAAGATGGTTCCGCTTTCGCATCGCCTCAAGAGTGGCGACCAGGTCGAGGTCATAACCTCCAAGAAGCAGACGCCTAATCCGGACTGGATGAAGTTTGTCGTCACCCACAAGGCGCGCAGCCGAATTCGGCATTGGATCAACGAGAAGCGTCGAAAAGCGACCGAACTTGGACGTGAGACATGGCGGAAGAAGGCACGCCGCAACAACGTCGAGATCAGCGAGAGCGACCTCCAGCGGTACGCGGCCAAGCTGAAGTTTCCGAACCAGCAACAGATGTTCTACGAAATCGGAACGGGCCTCTTCGATCCGGACGACCTCGTAGCGCTGGCGAAGAAGGGTGATGCCGCGGTCGCCGAGCACGAGGAAGACCAGAAGGACGCAGACGCCCTGCGCATTCAGTACGAGAATTTCCTCGACACTGCGAAATCAGCGAGCAAGCCCGCTCTCATGATCGATGGCGAACTTCACACAGACATCGTGACGCGATATGCTTCATGCTGTAACCCAATTCCCGGCGACGAGGTGTTCGGTTATCTCAGCCGAACAGGAAGCATCAAGATTCACAGAGTCAATTGTCGAAACGCGCCGAACCTCCTCATCAATCACCCCCAGCGCATCGTCCCTGTTGAGTGGAGCCGCCAAAAGGACGTCCAGTTTGTTACCGCGCTTCGCATCGTGGGCGAGGATCGGGTTGGCATCGTGAGCGACATAACGACCGTGATATCAAAGAACCTGTCCACGAATATCCGATCCATCACGGTCGACTCTGAGGATGGCGTTTTCGAGGGCACGATTGTGCTGTACGTTAGCGATCTTGAACACTTGCATCGACTCATTCGACGGATAAAGCGCATTGACGGAATCCATGGGGTGTATCGTTTTGAGGAGTCCGAGGACCCCGCTTAACGCGCTTATGCCCGTCAGATACCGGTCATTATGGTACCCAGACTCTTTTTTGCAGAAATCACGATAATTACTACCTTTACGGTCCGGTCCTAATTACATGTTTCGGCCGCACCGGTCGCCTCTCACTTCCGAACAACTGTTCCACATCGAACTAGCCTTTTCCGGAGCGTATTGATGGTTTCGAAGCCCCGAACCCTGACGAAGAAGGACGTCGCCCGGCGTGTAGCCGAGTTGATGGATGAACCGATTTATAAGAGCGAGCCGTGGGTTGCTGCCGTTGTGTCGGCCCTGGGCGAACTTATGCTCGAGGCGGACCCGGAGGTACGAATTGAGCTCCGCGATTTCGGCGTCTTTGAAGTGAAGAAGACCAAGGCGAAGCCGAAGGCGAGAAATCCCAAGACGAACGAGACCGTATTCATTCCCAGTCGCAGGAAGACGCACTTCAAGCCGAGCAAGAAACTCAAGGAAGTCCTGCAGCGTCCTCTCGTCGAACTGAATTATGCGGTGCCGGAGGGGAGTGCGGACCATGGCGAAAACGGCATGGCCGCAGTCTCGACGAACGGCCGCTAGGATCCGAACGCGTGTTCAATCGACCGCAGGGAGCAAGGATGACCATCTTGCTCCTTTTTGTTTTTGCGCGACCGTATGACTGAATCTGTCAGAAGAGGTCAAACGCATCGGTGTGTCGGCGTCGACTACGGTGCCAAGCGCGTGGGCATTGCGGTGTCGGATCCGCTGTGGATGTTCGCTCAACCCCGCGGGACCTACTCTCCTCCCGACGCACTCAACGAGCTTCGTTCGATCGAAATGCAAGACGGAGTGGCGGTGGCTGTGGTCGGATGGCCGCTTCTTCCCGACGGCTCGGAAGGCCGTGCGACGGAGGCAGTCTCGTCGTTCATTCGGCGAATCAAGAAAGCAATCCCGACAGTCGCAATCGTCAAGTGGGACGAGCGCTATACGTCAGAGGTTGCACGCGATCGCATCCGTGAAGCCGGACCAAGAAGCCGATGGAAAGGTACAAAGGGCCGGCTGGATGCTGCGGCCGCCGCCATAATACTGCAAGAGTATCTTGACGAACGAGCAGCACGGCACCGGATCTCCGATGTCCCGTAAGACCCGCGTCGTCAGAAGAATCCGTTGATCATGATACTTCCGATCTATACGTACGGGGCACCGATCCTTCGTGAAAAGACGCGGCCCGTCGAACAGAATTCACCGGAGCTGCAGAAGCTGATCGACGACATGATGCAGACCATGCACGGCGCTGAGGGCATCGGTCTCGCGGCGCCGCAGGTGGGTAGAAGCGAGCGGCTTTTTGTGATCGACCTCGGCCCGCTCGTTGAAGAGCTGGAGGCGGAGGGCGAGGAGGTCCCGGCGCAGCCAATGGTTTTCCTTAACCCGGAGCTCGTCCGTGATGAAGGGGAGCCGAGCGAATTCGAGGAAGGCTGCCTGAGCATCCCGGATATACGAGAGTACGTCACGCGGCCGGAATCCGTGCGGATCCGATATCTCGACCGGAACTTTGAACCTGTGGAGGCCAGGTTCGACGGCATGCTGGCCCGGGTTGTCCAGCATGAGTACGACCACGTGGAGGGAGTGCTGTTTGTCGACAGAATAAGTCCTTTTCGCCGGCGCCTGCTGCGGCGGCGTCTGCGAGACATGGCTGACGGAAAAGTCGATGCTGAATACCCTATCGCGGGAGTTCATGCCTGAAACCTTGGGTTGATGCAGGGGTCGAATAGCGCACCATGCCACGCAGACAAACATCTCAGAGCATACCGCCTCTCACGGCCTGGAGCATGGTAGCGCGCCTCTTGCTACTTATCACGTTCGTAGCCGGTGGCGTGTTAGCTCCCGCACTCCACCGGGTTCAGCACGGCTACGAGGCACGTGATCTCAAACCATACCCCTTGCTCGGAAAGCAAGATGCATCGGGGGACGTGGCCCAAACCGTCGGTGGTTCCACGCGTGCCTCATGGCAGGAACCTGTGTGCGTGCTCTGCAAGGTCGCGCCCGATCACCTTGCGGATGAGCAAAGCGCGCACATTCGGCACGCACCTAAACCCTTCTTCGTCGATGCCGCGCCATCGCTGGTTACTTCGGATAAACAATGGTCGAGAGGACGGTCCCCGCCCTTTGTAATCGCCTGAACGGCCTTCTTCCCGAGATCAGTCCTGATCTCCATATCTGACAACGAAGTGACCAAGGCGGCCGCTCGCGCCGCCAACACCTGGATCAAAAAATGACTGTAGACTATCTTCGACCGGCAGCGGCGTTGCTGCTCGCCTGTCTTTTCATCACGCCACATGCGTTGGCACAATACGCAGACTCCATCGCCGTCGATTCCCTTCTGAT
>JBFIPX010000003.1:0-54016 GCA_041609895.1 Rhodothermales bacterium | reverse complement strand
GGGGGCGGGCTTCTACGTAGTGTGAGTCAGCGTACCGTCTTCAACACCCTCCTGAGCAGGAATCAGCGGGAAAGCACGGTAAAAAAGGAGTCTTCGCGTCTCATGCTGCGGCCTCTTTGACGACCTGTTCGAATGCGGACGGGTCGTTCATGGCGAGGTCGGCGAGGACCTTGCGGTTCAGTTCAATCTCAGACTTTCGCAGGCCGCCGATCAGCCGTGAATACGTAGTGCCGTTGATGCGGGCAGCTGCATTAATTCGAGCGATCCAAAGCCGTCTGAACTGACGCTTGCGCGCGCGACGATCCCGGTACTGGTACTGGAGGCCTTTTTCGACGGCATGTTTGGCGACCGTATAGATGTTTCCTCTACGGCCCCAGTAGCCCTTGGCCATGCTGAGTATGCGCTTGCGTCTGCGCCGAGCGGCTACTCTGTTTTTCGTTCGTGGCATCTTCTACTCCGACAAGGACGCACTCAGGCTCCGATCATCCGCTTGACCCGCGCTTCGTCGGCGCGGTCCACGAGGGTGTCAGAACGAAGATTACGCTTCCTTTTCTGAGACTTCTTCGTAAGTATATGACTGTGGAACGCCTTCTTGCGCTTGATGCGGCCGGTCCCGGTAACCTTGAACCGCTTCTTCGCTCCACTATTTGACTTCATTTTAGGCATAATTGCGATCGCTGTTCTGATACGCGGGCGTATCGACGCGCGAAAATTGCATAGCTAGCAAATTTACTATACGTGAGCATGCGGAAGCAACCGCAAGGTGCCGCATAGCCGCCCGCACCGTAGGATATTCGATGAACTTTGGGTGGGCCGCTACTTACGGACTTTGAGAGGCGCGAGAATGGTCGTCATGCGGCGGCCTTCCATTCGCGGTTGCTGGTCGATCTTAGCTATGTCGCTAAGCTCATCAATGAAGCGCGCGAGCAATTCCATACCGTGATCTTTATAGACGATGTCCCTTCCACGGAACTGCACGTAGGCTCGCACCTTGTCGCCACCCTCAAGGAATTCACGGGCGTGCTTCGTCTTGAAGTTGAAATCGTGAGTGTCCGTGTGGGGGCGAAACCGAATTTCCTTCAGCGTAATGGTGTGGGTGTTCTTCCGCTGCTCTTTTTCCTTCTTCTGCTGTTCGTAGCGGTATTTGCCGTAATCAATGATCTTGCAAACGGGGGGATCGGCGCCAGGTGATATTTCGACCAGGTCCAACTCGCGGCTGTCTGCGAGCTCCAACGCCTTCTCAATCGGATAAATTCCGTGGCTGCCTTCTGGGTCTACAACTCTGACTTCTTCAGCGGTTATCTCGTCGTTGATTCTAACTCGTTTCTGTCTTGCCATTCAAAACGTTTGTTGATGAAACAGGCTTGGTAAGCGTTTTAAGGTAGTGTTTCTGATTTAGATCCCCAATGGCCGACGGTGCGGCATCAGGAACGGCCCATGGCTTCCGCGACGTCGTCCTTGAAACGTGCGATAAACTCTGCTACCGGCACCGTATCCTGAGCGCCTTCGCCGTGACGGCGGACGGCGACGCTGGCCGCCTCCTTTTCCCGTGCTCCGACCACTAACATGAAGGGCACCTTCGACGTCTCGGCCTCACGGATCTTGTAACCGATTTTCTCGTTGCGCAGGTCGGCTTCGGCCCGAATCCCGTTGTTGATCAGCTCTTCGACGACCTCGCCGGCGTAGTCCTCGAAATCCTGCCCGATGGGGAGAACCTTGACCTGAACCGGAGCCAGCCAGACAGGAAAGTTTCCACCGCAGTGCTCGATGAGCACCCCGATGAAGCGTTCAAGAGAGCCAAACGGCGCGCGATGTATCATCACCGGCCGGTGCTTCCGGTCGTCCGCGCCCACGTAGGTAATGTCGAATCTCTCCGGCAGGTTATAGTCTAGCTGCACGGTGCCCAGCTGCCAGTCGCGACCCAACGCGTCCTTCACCATGAAGTCCAGCTTTGGTCCGTAAAAGGCGGCTTCTCCGATCTCTTCAAACGTGTCGAGGTCCATCTCACTCGCAGCTTGTCGCACTGCCTCCTCGGCCTCATCCCACAACTCGTCCGCGCCAACATACTTGTCCTTATTGTCAGGGTCGCGCAGCGAGATCTGCGCCTTGAAGTCATGAAAGTCCAGTGCGCCGAACACGCGCAAAGTAAGATCGATTGCGTCTTTGAACTCTTCCTTTACCTGGTCGGGTCGACAGAAGATGTGTGAGTCGTCGATGGTGAAGCCGCGCACACGGGTCAGGCCACCCAGTTCTCCCGACTGTTCGTACCGGTACACCTGACCAAACTCGGCAAGCCGCACCGGCAAATCACGATACGAATGGAGAGAATCCGCATAGATCTGTATGTGATGCGGACAGTTCATGGGCTTCAGCAAGTATCCCTCATCGCGGGCCTCGTCCTCGATCATGGGAGGAAACTGGCTGTCACTGTAAAATGGGTAGTGCCCGCTCGTCTTGTATAGCTCCAGACGGCCGATATGGGGAGTGACGACCGGCAGGTAGCCGCGTCGCAATTGCTCCTCCTTAAGGAAGTTGATCAGGGTCTCTCTCAGAATGGCTCCTTTTGGAAGCCACATGGGCAGGCCCGGCCCGACCTTGTTGGAGAATGCAAACAAGCCCAGTTCTCGGCCCAACTTTCTGTGATCTCGCTGACGAGCCAGTTCGACCCGCTCGAGGTACTCTTCCAGCTCCTTTTTCTTTGGGAAACTGATCCCGTATATGCGGGTGAGTTGCGGACGATTCTCATCACCGCGCCAGTATGCCCCGGCAATCGAGAGGAGCTTGGGATACTTAATTCGTCCGGTCGAGGGAATATGCGGTCCGCGGCACAGATCAACGAAGTCGCCTTGTTCGTAGAAGGTGATCGTGCCGTCCTCGAGTTCATCAATCAGCTCGAGTTTGTACTCGTCTCCTTTCTCGTTGAAATACTCGATTGCCTCCGCCTTGGAGACGGCGCGTCGTTGATACGGTACGTCGCGCTTGGCAAGTTCTTTCATTCGTGCCTCGATCGGAGGCAGATCCTCCGCCGTCAGCTTCTTATCGCCGAGGTCGACGTCATAGTAGAAGCCATTCTCAATCGGCGGTCCGATTCCGAACTTGACACCAGGGTACAGGGATTCCAGCGCCTCCGCCATGAGATGAGCCGTGGAGTGCCAGTAAGCCATCTTGCCGCCGGCATCATTCCAGGTGAGAATGCGCACGTGTGAATCGGTTGAGATGGGCAGTTCCAGATCCTGAATCTCTCCGTCGACCTCCGCCGCCAGCGCGTTTCTGGCCAGGCCTTCGGATATGGACGAAGCGACTTCCATCCCGGATGTGCCCGCGTCGAACTCGCGCGCCGATCCGTCAGGAAACGTCAGTGATATGGTTTCACCCATGGCTCCGTACAGGTAAAAAGTGGTAGCATCGAATCGTAACACAAAGCGCTCCACCGAAACCGGCGGAGCGCGAGGTACCATGTTGCAGGCGCACTCGGCACCTTCAGTGGGTCCTACTGGACTTGAACCAGTGACCTCTACGATGTCAACGTAGCGCTCTAGCCACCTGAGCTAAGGACCCGCGGTCGAGCATCGAATATATCAAAGCTCGCGAACCTCAAACAACGAAATGGCTCCCTAAAAGATCTGACATCGCTTTCGAAACGGACCTTCTCGATCGAATGCACGGCTTCTTCAAAACTTCCGTGTCTCGGCTGTCTTCAGCGGCGATCGCATGGTCGATCTCTGCAGGCTGAGCGTCCGGCCGTACGGAAGAGGTCCCCGGTTTCGTCGAGTCCATGGCTTATCTGGGGACAATATCCGGCCCGCTCCCTCAAACTCCGCTGCTGCCTTTGAATCATGCGTCAATCTCTTAAAAACGACTTGGCGACTGCCGATACCTACGGTCACCCTTGCGCAAAGGAAAGCCATGACCTACGACTTATTTGTTTCGGGAACTCCCAGGGAGCGCGGCCGCGTCGACAGGGAGCCGGTTGCCCGGCGAGCGGGCTCACCGACTCCCGTGTTGCGTCGTTTCCCTCCGGTCTTGCAGTTCCTGACCTCACACTCACCCGACGTCGAGGGGCAGCTTCGTGCCGTTTCGTTGGAGGCGTATCGCCGCGGCAAGACGGTTGAAGACATCTGCAGCGAGATCTACAATCAGGCGTTCTCGCTAGGCTACGAGGCGACCATCGGCGTACAGGAAGTGTACAGCTCAAGTATGCCGTCCTTCCCTGGCCAGACCGTCATGTCGGCCCTCCTGCTTATCGATTTGCGAAGCACGTGGGATTCCGGCGGTCAGTCTCTGCGTCGCGCCGGATAGCGTCCGGTCTATAGACGTAACCGGAGCCGCACACCCGGGACATGCTGGCCGCTCGTCGGTGGATACACGGACACGGCCGCCCGCGCCTCCGATCTGGATCTCCCGGCCGCCCGAACCGCGATGATCGCCGAGATGAGCCGATTTGCTACAAGCGTCGCAACGAGGATCGAAGACCTCCTATCCAACGATTCCGCATCGTCGCGCAGATCCCGAAACCGAAAGAAATCGGCGTCAGTGATCCACTCCCACTGGAACTCCCGCGTTGACACGTAATCGAGCTGATCCCATGCCCGGTTTCGGAGCTGTGTCTCAAGGTATTCGTCGGACGACTTGTAGGTAGCCAGGTTCAGGAAGAAGCGACGGTCCTTGCCGTCAACGATAGCGTCAGCGCGGGCTGCAGCGAGCGCCTCGTAGCTTTCGATGCGGTGGTTACGCACAGATACGGTTCTCGCCAAACCAACCCAAGCCGCCACGTCGGCAAGCGCAAAGAGCGTAGCTGAACCTCTCCAGCTTCCGTCGTTGACATAGCGCTGGCCAAGTCCAGGAAGCAGCAGGCTCAACGCCGCAGCCCGAGCCGGGGATTTGACTGTTTGAGTAGTTGGTGGAATCACATCGTCAGCTATTTGAGCGGCGGAGTCCATCGCTCCTCCCAGTGAGGCCACCGCGAGTGCGAGGGCCACCATCGTCATTCGATGCGAGGCCAGTTTAGGCGACCAGGTTTCAATCCCGGCTGAAGCAGTAGTGCGGCTTTTTGTCGCCACCAGTTTAGGCTTGTCGGTTGCCATCAGAATTGTACGCGAAGCCGCACGTTGATGGTGCGCGGCGTAAGTCGTGTCGGAATGCGGTTCCATATTCCTGAAGCGTCGGGGACCCATGAATACGCCACCGTATTGATCATGTTGAATACGTTCAGGAGTTCCCCGGTGATCTCGAGTCGGACCGGCCGATTGAGTCCGCGCTCGAAGACCACAACGCTTTTTGTAGCACCCACGTCAAAGCGGAAGTATCGCGGGTACCTCGCTGAGAATCGCGGTCCGGGGACCTGTGTGACGATGTTGCCGATCTGCTCTCCGGCTATCGGCGGTGTATAGGGCAGTCCACTTCCGAAGAGCGTGCGCAGGTGCAGCTTCCAAGTCGGATCTCGCGGTATATAGTCTTGGACAAAGAGCGAAAAGGTATGTCGCTGGTCGGTAGGGCGGGCAATGTCTCCGCCATTCAATTCGTTCACAAAAGCTGAAAAAAAACGCTCCCTTGCCACGAGGAAGCTGTAGTTCGCCCAGCTCTCTAGTCCAGGAACGAACTCGCCCCGCAATTGAAGGTCAAGGCCGTAGGCGAAGGCCTCCGCGTCATTCTTGCCAGCGTAGCGAATGCGGACGTTCTCGATGTCGTATGAGTTTACATTCTGCAGGTCTTTGTAATAGGCTTCGGCGCGAAAAAGGAGTCGTCGGCTCGGGATGAAGCGTTCGAGTCCCAGAACCACCTGTTTGGATCGTTGGGATTTCAGGTCGCGATTGAGCGCGCCAAGAATCGACTGCCCGGGCTCGGGTCGGCCGCGGAGTTCGCGATAACCAGGCGCCTGGTAGTAAATGCCCCAGGAAGCGAGGAGTACGGTAAGCTCGTCGATTCGGTAGCGCCCCGAGAGTCGCGGCGACAAGGTCCACTCATCATTGAAGCTGAAGTAGTCGGCTCGCAGTCCGGCCGTTACGCTGAGTTTGCCAGGGTCGGAGGGAAAGACATCCATTTCATTCTGAACGTATCCCCCGGCCTCATACTCATCGAATGTCGCCTCGTCATTCAGGCTGTCCGCTACGATGCGCACGATATCTCCTTCGAGATTCGGCCCGACGACCACGGATTTCTCGGAGAGCCTGTCTCGGAATTCAAGCCGTCGGCCGAAGTAGCCAACCTCCAGTATGTGCTGACGCAGGGGATACACGGCGCGGCCCTGCCCCGATACCATCCTGACACCTACCTCGTTGTCGGCATCGTCGGAGGTTTGCGAGGTCCCGATCGGTATCTGACCATCGCCGGTTTGCGGATTCTCACTGCCAGGATCTACCTGGAAGAGGATCGCCGTTCCATCGAGGTCGAATCGTTCCGTCTCCTCGGTGTCGTAGATTGAAAAATCTTGACTCAGTCGCAGGCCATTGGCGAATGTGCGGGAGACCCGGACTCCTCCGAAGGCGGTCCGATAGCCGTCTTCTTCACGGTTATCCGGTGCGAAACGCGTCCACAGCGACTTGATGTTGCTCGGCGCGAGGCGCGGGTCCTGGCTCAGGGTTCCAAAGAATGTCCGCCGTGAATTGGGGTCCAGCTCAAACTGATGCTCGGCAATTATTCCAAGCAGTTCGAGGTCGAATCCTGCGCCGGGTCGGATGTCGATCTTTGCCTGGACGTCGGTATAGTCCGGTTCGTAGTTGCCCTTGAGTTCCTGCGTTTCGAAGAAGTTGCTTGCGCGCGCCTTGCGTGCGCCCACGACCCATCCGACTCTATCGTCGAGTGAAGACGAGCTTGCTGAAATACCTGCGTCAAGAAGCGAAACGTAGGCCGATCCTTGCACGCGTTGGTCTACGGGCCGCAGGTAACTCACATCGAGGGCCGACGACAGCTTGCCGCCATAACGAGCCGGAAAGCCACCCGTGTAGAAAATGATCTCGTCGGCGAGGTCTGCATTCAGCAGGCTCAACCCCTCCTGCTCTCCCTGGCGAGGACGGAACGGCAGAAAGATCTCAAAGCCCTCTAGGAACAGCAGGTTCTCATTGAATCCGCCCCCACGAACGGAGTACTGGTTTGATAGCTCGTTGTTTGTCGCGACTCCCGGCATCACTTTCAACGCCCTGAGCGGATCGCGCAGCGGGCTTGGAATATTCTGCACGTGTTCGGGCTCCACACGATACATACCGACCGCGTCCGGAAGGCGGTCTTCCTGTATTGTGATGGTGTCCAGCTCGAAAGAGGCCTCCGCCAGCACGATGTCGGATCGGGTCGAGGCATCCCGCGACACCGCTACGTCGGACGTGCGGGCCTCGAAGCCGACCGCCGAGAACCGAAGGGTATACGCGCCGGCCGGCAGCCGCATTGAATACTCCCCGTCGTCGTTTGTCGCTGTCCCGAAATTCGTTCCGGAAACAACTATGGTGACGCCGAAGATCGGTGCGCCGGTAGTATCCGAAACGATTCCGCGAACCTCACCCCAACTCTGCGCACTTGCGCAAGGGACGATGATCGTGAAACTAACAGAAAGGAGAAGAAGAGCGCGTAACATCAGGCCGGTCGCGCCGGGGTTGATCAATTTGTCGACGTGGTATCGTTTGTCGATATGCTGCCTGATGCGATTCGTTGTTTTCCTGGTCTCGACTACGCCCGCGGTCGAATGCCGTTCCGGGCGCATGGGGGTCATATTCAGTGGACAATCCCAAGCCGATGAGCGATCAGCAGCTCCGCCGTCGTTGCAAGCGCTCCGACCAGCCAACCCACCACGACCTGGGGGGGACTGTGCAGCCGTTGCCGGAGGCGCGCCCATCCTACCGTCACAGCGAGTAGTATCGACACCGCGATGACGATCACAAGCGGCAGTTCAACATGCGGTCCAGCCCATGGCGTTGCGACGATGAATACTGCAGCGGCTCCGAAACCCGCTATGGCCGCAGCATGGAGAGAGATCTTCCAGAAGCGGTTGATGCCAATCAGGAGCAATACGTTGCACAGGTACGCGCCGATCAAGACCATCAACAACCGCGCTGCTAACAGATCGAGAGCCATGATGGCAAGTAGCGCGCCGACCCCGCCGGCCAGCGCGAAAGCGAGAAGCTTGCCCCGTGCACGTTGGTCTGCGACCTGCACCGTCGTCGCCTGCCCCGAGCGGACCATCCAGGCGAGGACGGTCGCCGGTCCCGCGGTCATCAATCCAAATACCACCGTCGTCACGGTCAAGACCTCCGAGGACCCTGCCTTGAAGTACAGCATCGCGAAGGCCACGAGAACTGGCGGGAGGCTCAAAGGGCTGAGTACGTAGCCCACGGTTTGTGCGGTACGTTCTAGCGTCCTTGACGGTGCGTCTGGCTCTTCCACTGATGTTGTGTTCAACGAGCCGGTGCCTACCGGCCCCGCGATTCTAACCCGCGAAGTCGGGTTCTAGTAGGCGCGCGCAAAATAGACCCTTTGCGACGACGGCTTACCCGTAATCATGTCTATGCCTTCTTCGCCATCGTTTCGCAGTGGCAAGCACCGGATCGTGGCCTTGGTCTCGTTCTTGATGCGGGCCTCCGTCTCGACAGTGCCGTCCCAGTGCGCCAGTACAAATCCGCCCTTCGTGTCAAGAGTGTCTTTAAACTCTTCGTAGCTGTCGACCACCGTCGTGTGTTCAGACCGAAAGGCGGCGGCGCGATCAAAGAGTGCCTGCTGAATATCTTCGAGGGTCTTGGCGACATAGTCTCCTGCACCACCGGCAGCGACCGTTTCCTTAGTCCGGGTATCGCGCCTGGCAACTTCGACGGTCCCGTTCTGCACGTCCCGTGGCCCAATAGCGAGCCGAACCGGAACACCCTGTACTTCGTGTTCAGTGAACTTCCACCCCGGCCGCTGCCCCTCCCTATCGTCGAGTCGAACCGAGACGCCCCTCTCTCTAAGGTCTCGACGTATCTCGTCCGCCGCCGCCAGAACCGCCTCCTTCTCGTCGTCCTTTCGAAAGATCGGAACGATGACGGCCTGTGTGGGCGCGAGTCGAGGCGGCAGCACTAAACCGTGATCGTCGGAGTGCGTCATCACAAGGGCACCAATGAGCCTCGTAGACACCCCCCAGGATGTGGCCCAGACATGCTCCAGTTCGTTGTCCTTATTCTGAAACGTGCAGTCAAAGGCCCGAGCAAAATTTTGTCCCAGGAAGTGACTCGTCCCTGCCTGGAGCGCCTTACCGTCTTGCATGAGCGCCTCAATGCAATACGTGTCGACGGCCCCGGCGAACCGCTCACTCTCCGTCTTGATTCCTTTGATCACGGGGATTGCCATGAAGTCCTCGACGAAACGGGCGTAAAGGTCGAGAATCAACAGCGTTTCGTCGACGGCTTCTTTCTCAGTCGCGTGGGCAGTGTGACCTTCCTGCCATAAAAACTCCATCGTTCGCAGGAAGAGCCGTGTTCGCATCTCCCAACGGACAACATTTGCCCACTGATTGATCTTGATCGGCAGGTCGCGCCACGACTGGATCCATTTGCGATACGAATCCCAGATGATGGTCTCGCTCGTCGGCCGTACGACAAGGTTTTCTTCCAGCCGCGAGTCGGGGTCCAGCTCAAGTCCCTGGCCGTCGTCCGACACCTTGAGGCGGCTGTGCGTCACGACCGCGCATTCCTTGGCGAAGCCTTCAACGTGCTTCGCCTCGCGGGCGAGAAACGATTGGGGAATAAACAGTGGGAAGTAGGCGTTTTCGTGGCCGGTCTCCTTGAACCTCCCGTCCAGGACCCGCTGCATGTTCTCCCACAGCTGGTAGCCGTTCGGACGGACGATCATGCATCCGCGAACAGGCGAATAATCGGCCAGTTTGGCTGCTAGAACGACGTCGATGTACCACTTCGAGTAGTCTTCGTCTCTTGAGGTGATAGCGTCAGCCATATTGTACAGTCATGAATGAATTGCAGGACACCTGCTACCGAAAGACGCTATGTACGCGCTTCAGGCGCGGTTATTCGTGCTCGGCCCGGTATTTGCGCGAACTTCAAGATGAGAGACAAGCTAACAACGGCGGCACTTTCAGCGGTAATCACCGCGCAGTGTCCCGCAGATTTTGACGTGCTGTCGAAAACGAAACAGAAGATGCCAATCAACGTTGGGATCGCATGAGTAAAGAAAGGATAGCGACCCGACCGAAACGCGGCCAGGAAGATGAATAAGACAAGCAGATTTATCCGATCCAAGCTCGGAATACTGGCCTCTCTCACCGTGGCGATTACGACCGCTGGATGTTATACGCAGTTGGCGGCCACCGACCGGTACGATGACCGGAGGCCTGACCGGGTCGTGATTGTCGAGGATGAAGACGGTAATCTCGTTGAGGAGCAGTACTACGACGAGGATGGTCATTACGAGGACGACTACTACTACACGCCGGGCTCGTACCGCAAGTACTTCCGCAGGTATTACGGTGACCCGTATTTCTACTCGGGCTACGATCCATTCTGGGATTCATGGTACTACTCGTCAGCGTATCGCTACGGCTACCACGATCCGTTCTTTTACGATCCATACTACTACGGGTCATCGTTCTATTTTGGGCTGTCCTTCGGCTGGCCAAATCGCTACAGCTACTACAGGCCGTATCGCTACTATAGCCCGTACTATTACAACCCCTACTACTACACGTACTACCGCCCCTACGGTGGCTACCATTATCCGTACGCCTACCATTCACCGAAATACAGAGACGGCAACCGGAGCCGTTTCATACAACCGCGGCGCTCGCTGGCCGGGAGGGGCTCGCTAGTTGACCGGTCAAGGGTGAGGCGCGGCTACGATCGCACGGCGACTAGTGGTACCAATACGAAGGGAGTAATCCCGCGGGGCGTGACGCGTACTGGTGGAGCTGCGGCCGGCAAGGATGCCGTGACGCGGTCGGGCTCGGGGTCAAGGAGTGTCACACGGTCAGGTTCGCGCAGCAGCGGATCGGAAGGACGAGCCCGCACGACGCGCGACACCAACCGAAGCTCTGAAGGTAGAACGGTCCGCCGACGTAGCACGACTACCTCGAAGAGCGGTACGGATACGCGTCGTCGATCATCGTCTGGAACGACGTCTTCGGCTCGCTCACGAAACGACGGCGGTACACGCGTCATCAGGCGGCCGTCTTCGGGGCGATCAGGAGAAAGCCTCCGGAGCCGGTACAGCAATGACCGTCTGCGATCCGACAAGTCGAGCGACGATGGAAGTCGCCTTCGCCGGCGATTCGTGCGCCCGAACTCGCGCACTGATGACAATCGATCCGGCGACGCTTATCGGAATGACTATCGGCAGCGGAGTCAGTCGGTTCGAAACCGAACCGCTGACGGGCCGCAGGGCAAGAGTATTCCGCCGTCACGGACGATGCGGCAGATGACTCGAGATGGGTCGGGCAGTGATGGAAGCTATCGATCTCCGCGGGATCGGCAGCGATACGCTCCGGCAAAAGATCGTGGCAGCTACTCAAGTCCAGCGCGCAATCGCAGCTATTCGAGTCCGCCGAGGAATCGGAATTATTCCAGCCCGTCGCGGGACAGGAGCACGTACAAGGCTCCGGCTCGAACACGATCATCGAATAGCGGCAACCGAGTCAGGTCGCAGCCCACGCGCCGCAGTTCGCCATCCTATCGTTCGTCGGGCAGCAAGAGCCGCAGCAGTGAGGGACGTTCATCATCCGGATCTTCGAGTAGTCGCAGGAGCCGGCGATAGCATCGCCAGGATTTTTCACCCGCGTTCTGACAAAAACTGACCGGTGACTTGGCGGCTGTCGGGTGAGGCCCGTGCCGATGCGCGGGCCTTTTCTGTGCGCTGCCGACACGGGCGATGCATCGGTTCGACAGACAGTAAAATATTGATAATATGAGATTTAGGTGCAACATCATGAAAACCGCAAGATGGGTTTCGGCGATCATGGCACTGACGATAGCGGCGGTGCCGACTACGGCAAGCGCGCAGGATGGCGAGGACGCTCTCCGCTTTACGCAGCGCCAGCCAGCGGTGGGAGTACGTGCGTTGGGATTTGGCGGGGCAGGAATCGGAGGCGTCGCGGATCTGTCGGCGCTCAGTACGAACCCGGCGGGTCTGGGCTACCTGAAGAGATCGCTGTTCTCCGGATCTCTGACATCGTTTAACACGACTGACGATGCAGCTTTCAGCGTCGCCGGCACGCGCAGCGTTGTCGAGAACGATGTCACCGATACGGGGCTGGACCACATTGCGTATGCATACAAGGTCCCGACTCGCCGTGGCTCTATGGTCGTGACTGCAGGGATCAGCCGTGTACAGACGTTTTCACGTGAACTGTTTTTTGCGGGAGACAATGGTGTGAACTCGGCCACTGAGTTCTTCTTGCCATTGCCATCTGAGTTCGAGATCGAAGTGAGTTCAGGCGATGATGGCGTGCGAGGCACGGGCGACGATGTATTTACGCCACTCTTTACCAGGCCGCTGTCATTCATCGGTTTCGAGACGTTCGCGATCGACCTGGACATAGATGCATACGAGGCAGGGGATGACGTGCCCTTCTTCCCGGCCGTCACGACTGGAACAGTTCGTCAGACGGGCGTGGTATTGGAAGAAGGCAACATGCACGAATTCAGTTTCGGCGGTGCGTATGAGGCATCGAAGGGCGTTATGGTGGGTGCCACGGTGAACATTCCATACGGTAAGTGGGAGTTCACCAGCACACTTGAAGAGGTCGACTTCAATAACGACAATGACGGCTCTGGGACTACGATCGATTTTGACAACATGACGTGGACGGAAACGGTCGAATCCCGATTGGTGGGTGTCAATCTCCGGGCGGGTGTCTCGCTCGAGGCGGCGCGCGACCTTAGGGTGGGCTTCACCGTTGAGACGCCGTCATACTACTCGGTGAGCGAGGACTTTGCGACGTTTCTCGAGACCGGATTCGACAACGGGGATGCCTTCACCTACGGCTTCGACTTCGGAGAATCGGAAGGATCGGGCAGTTTCGATTATGAGATCCTCACACCGTGGAAGCTCGGGGCCGGGCTTGTATTTCGTACCGGCAATCTCCGCATACTCGCCGACGCCGAATTCGTGGATTGGTCCCAGCTCGAGCTGGATGCCGACGGGTTCGACTTCGTGCAGGAGAACCAGGACATCAGTCAGAATCTTGAGCAGGTAGTCAACACCCGCATCGGTGCTGAATATGCCCTGGGCAACTTCGTCGTACGCGGAGGCCTCGGTTTCCGTCCGGACCCGAGAGACATTCGCCCCGACCTTCAGAGCGATCCGACGACCGTTGATCGGGACAGGACATTCGTGTCAGCCGGGTTCAGCTATGTGCGAGACCGGCAGTTCGCTATCGACTTCGCGTTGTCGCAGGAACGGTTTGACGACCGATACACTCCCTACAACATTGTAGGTGGTCCCGTGGTGGACGAGGAGATCTCGAGGGGAAGAGCATCGCTTGGTGTACGCATCTTTCTATAGGCTACGCGTCCAATATGGCTAGCGGCCGGGATGAGCCCCGTTATTTCGTGTCTCATCCGCCCTGCGCCGCACGGCGCTGTCGCATCAGCCTTCGGTAGTTGTTGGCGTTCCTGTTGTGCTCGGCCAGCGTGCGTGAGAAGATGTGGCCGCCGTCGCCACGGGCAACGAAGTAGAAGTAGCTATGGCTCGCGGGCCCCAATACGGCCTTGAGCGAACTCGGGGAAGGGTTTGTTACAGGGCCCGGCGGTAGGCCACGGAATAGATACGTGTTGTACGGATGCTGAACGCGGTAGTCTCGAAAGAATAACCGCCGCTTGCTGCCTTCGCGTTCCAGAATCGCGTACTGCACCGTTGGGTCTGCGTCGAGGCGCCAGCCGTTCCGCAGCCGATTTAGGTAAACCCCGGCAATCGTCGGCTTTTCCTCCATAATTGACGTCTCCCACTCGACGATCGACGCGATGGTAGCGGCGTCCTCCGGCGTCAGTTCGGCCGGATTGCCCTCCTCGGAGGCGTACTGTTCATATCGGCGGTCGAACTCCTTCTTGATTGTTGCCACCACCTTGCTCGCGTCCGTCAACCAGTAGAAGAAGTAGGTCTCCGGCAGCATAAAGCCGAACAAGTGAGTCGTGTCGGTTCCGACAGACTTCGCCAGCGTCGTATCGCGAAGAGCTCGGATAAAATCTTCGGCCTCGAAGGCCATGCTCCTGGCTGCGACTGCCGCCACGACCTCGGGGCGTGAGCCGGGGGGGATAGTAACCCGGATCGGGGATTGTAGTCCTTTTCGGAGTCTGTCGAGCATGTCGTAGTTCGATGCCCCGGCCGGTATCAGGAAATGTCCTGCCTTGATTTGATCGCCCCAACCCGTGACACGGGCAAGTAACGTGAACGTCTTCCGGAACCGCAGGATGTCGGCCGCAACCAGAGAGTCGGCGGTGATCTCCATCGACGTTTGCGGCGGTATCAGCACCGACCGCTCTCCATCGTAATTGATGGTGTTGGGAGAAAACGCCACCGCGTACAAGATGACTGCCCAGACGACAGCGAGTCCGAGAAGCACAGTGAAGGCTACAATTAGCTTTTGGCCGGGCAGTTTCAAACCTGCTTCCTCTCAGTCGTTGTCGGTTGCGTCATCTTCTCCGCCAGAATTCTCCTCCTGGTACAGGTGACGTTCAAGCGAACGAGTTTCGTCAATGATCCTCTCGAAGAGCCTGCGCACCGCCGTATCCGAGAGCGGTCCCCGATTAGCCGACATGACATTCTCTATTACCGCGGTTTCGCGGCTCGGGACGTACACGGGCAGCCCCACGCTCTTCTTGATACTGCCAATCATGTTTGCGCAACGCGATCTCTCATTAAGCAGGTTGAGAACGGCCACGTCAATCGTATCGATTCGGTCCCGCCACGGACGGAGGTCATCCTCTGTCGGATTGTCCGGAATCACAGGCGGTTCGTCCGGGAGTGGAATGATCAGTTGCTTTGCGGTCTTGATCGGCATTTCAGCACCCGTTTTTCTAGGCGAGCGTAGCGGCAGGATCTGCCGTCAGCGTGAGCGGACTCGTGATCCCGGAGGCGAGCTTGTAGTACGCGGCCGTAGCGATCATGGCAGCGTTGTCCATGCAATACTCCGGCTTTGGGACGTAGAGGTGGCGTCCCTTCTCCTTACAGAAGGCGCTTGCCGCCTCTCGAAGCCCAGAGTTTGCCGATACGCCTCCGGTCAGCGCTATCTCCTGGATCCGCATGTCGTGAACGGCGCGTGACAGCGGATCCATGATCATGTCGACCACCGCCGATTGAAACGAGGCGCAGAGGTCGCTCATGTGATCCGCGAGGAATCGACCCCTGTCCGCCTCCGGGATGTCGTTGAGGAAGTATAACATCGATGTCTTGATGCCGCTGAATGAGAAATCGTATCCATCGAGCCTCGCGCGCGGAAAGCGATGAAAATCCGGGTCACCTTCTGACGTGCGCCGGTCGATCTCGGGCCCTCCCGGATATGGGAGGCCGAGCATTTTGGCCACCTTGTCGAACGCTTCACCCGCGGCGTCGTCTCGCGTTCGCCCAAGGATGTCGTGTTCGCCGTTCTCTCCTACGTGGACCAGCATGGTGTGACCACCCGAGACGATCATACACAGGAACGGGAATCGAGGCGAGGGTTCTTCAATGAAGACGGAATAGATGTGCCCTTCGATGTGGTTGACCCCTATCAGGGGTACGCCCAAGGACGCCGACAGCCCTTTCGCGAAGCTAAGCCCGACAAGCAACGAACCGGCGAGTCCAGGTCCATACGTGACGGCGATCGCGTCGACGTCTGAAAGTGCGACCGACGCTTGGCGAAGAGCTTCTCGCACTACGGCCACCACGTTCTTCTGGTGATCTCTGGACGCGAGCTCCGGAACGACGCCGCCGTACTGATCATGCAGTGGTTGCGACGAGACGAACGACGAGAGTAGCCGACCATCCGAAACGATGGCTGCCGCCGTATCGTCGCATGACGTCTCTATTCCAAGAATCAACCCATCAGCTCCGCTCGTCATCCGGTACCTCGGCACGGTCTGGGGGCGATGCTGGCCGGGCCGTAATTTTCGCCCTTACAGAACAATAGGGATGCACTTTCGTACGTTATTGACATCGAAAATCCGCCGCTATATTATGCACCAAGATACTCTGGGAGGAGTTTGATGCGGGCTCTAATGACATCTACGGTCCTTGTTGCCATGCTGCTTGTTGCAGCACCGGCCGAGGCACAGCTGCGGACTGCATCTTCGAACGGTACGTCGCCCGTCCAGCTTTATGACGGCGGTTCATCCGGGTTCCTGATGAATACGCTGTTCAATCCGAAGCACTTCAAGATGAGCCATTCGTTCGAGATGTCGGCCTTTACGGGCGGCGGATACTCCTCATCACTGGCCATGTATACGAATTCGCTGGTCTGGAAGTTTGGTGAGGACCTGGCAGCTCGTGCGGATGTGGCGGTTGCGTATTCGCCGTTCAGCAGTGGCCCCAACAGCGCCGGAAGCCTCTCGCAATCGTCGGCCCGATTGTTCCTGCGAAACGCTGAGATCAATTACCGTCCGCTCAGCAACATGAACATTCATCTGTCTGTTCGACAGAGCCCCTACGGTCAGTTTTACAGTCCGTACGGATACTATCCCAGCCGATTCCGACCCTAGCCGCTTCGTTGAAGCGAATTGCCCTTGGATATCTTAAGGACCCCGGTTCATAAGGACTGTGCGCGACACGACGTTCGACGTTCGAGTCGCGCATTTTTTGTTTCGTTGACATGCAGCGTGAGCTCGTGGTGGAATGGGTAAGAAACGGATCGCCTGGAGCGACCGGTTTCTGAATCTGGCACTTGTCGCTGCGGGATTACTAGCCATCCTCCTTCTCTACGCGTTCGGTACCCGGGTGCTTGCGCCACGCGTCGATCCGCATCGAGAGGCGAATGTCCCGGACCTGGTCGGTGAAATCATACAGGTGGAAGTACGGAACGGCTGCGGGGTGGCCGACCTCGCGGGCATTGCCACACAGTTCCTTCGGCGCAACGGGTTCGACGTGGTTGAGACCGGAAATTACGAGCGAACCGACGTTCAATTTTCCAAGGTCGTGGATCGAATCGGGGACGTGGAGTCGGCGCTGAAGGTCGCGCGCATGATGGGTATACCTGAACAGAGGGTCGAGCAGGAGGTACGGGAAGATTTTTTTCTCGACGCGTCCGTAATTATCGGCCATGACTACAAGTCGCTCCGGCCCTTTCGCGAATAGCACCAGGCGGTGACGCAACAACCGTGACACGATTGATCAACCTAACAACTACTGTATGAGCTTGAGCAGGCAACCACCCGTTCCCTCACGCGGAAAGGAAAAGAAGCGCCTCACCGCGAATAGCGCCAAGTCAATAGCCAGGACCGTCGTCGACGCGTTTCTGGACAAGAAAGGAACAGACATATTAGTGATGGACCTCCGAGGTATCAGCGGTGTTGCCGACTATTTCGTGATCTCTACGGGCAGTTCGGATACTCAGATCAAAGCGCTGGCGAGCGCAGCAAGGGAGCTTGTCAAAGAGAAACTAGGCGAGCGGCCCTGGCATACCGAGGGCTTCGATCATTTGCAGTGGGTACTTCTTGACTACGTTGATGTCGTGGCCCACATCTTCAATGAGGAACGGCGGATTTTCTATGATCTGGAGCGGCTATGGGGCGATGCACCAATCGAATCGGTGCCAGACGACGCGGATGCGGCGGCGCTTGAAATTCTCCGGGAGGATCAGTGACATGGGTGCTTCCCGAAAGTACCGCGATCTTCGAGAGTTGGCGTCGTCTCTGAGGGCTGTCATGGTGGTCGCGCTTCTTGCATTTCTTTGCGGTGGCTGCCTCGGGGCGCGATCGATCGAGAAACCGCCTGACGAGCAATTCGGTCATCGGTACGAAGGCAAGGCGGCAGACGGTCGCGAGACCACGATTATTAGTCCCGAAGCGGAAGCAACGTCCTACATCTACGTCCCGGCCGTCTACGACACAGTTCACATCCGGGCTGCCGAACCCGAGACGGCGGATGTCATCGGTGTCCCGGTCGAAATACTGATAAAGGGGGGCTTTCCGGATGCATGCACTGAGCTGAGCTCGGTGTCGCAGGAGCGCGCCGGCAACCTGATCCGTGTCGAGCTCGAGATGCGGCGCCCCAAGGGAGTCTTGTGCGCCAGTGTCGTGCGACCCTATCGCTTTTACCTCATCCTGGACGGGTTATATGAGCCGGGCCACTACTCCCTCCGTATCAACGAGAAGACACATCCGATGGTGATCCGGCCGTTCGAAGGGCGGAAAAGCTGATCCCACCGGCTTCTGTGTTCGCCGGTCGCAGGGCCTTCCATCGGGCACTTTGCCTCGGTCGTCCCATGACCGCTTCCGTAGTGGTCCGAGATGATGCATCCATCTTGTCCCACTGTCTGCGCGGCGCCACGGCGTGATCAGGACCCCGTGGCTCCGCTCGACTGAAATGACCTCTCGAACAGTGCCCGCAGTTCGTCGGCAGATTGTCTGAAAGTGCTGTCGCCGAAAAAGTCGGCGATTCGATTTCCGAGAGCGGACGCTGCTTCGAAATCACCGGCCTCCATGTAGACTAGTCTCACGAGCTGGACGTAGCGCGCGGCCAATTCCAGCTGCCTCTGCGTGGAGGCATTTTCGAGTCTTCGCAACACGAGCGGTTCGGCGCGCTCGGCGATCTGGACCGCCATGTCATGGTCTCCGGCATCGTGGTACGCATTCGCGAGCATGACGAATGTGTTTAGGTCTCCCGGGATCGTCTCGAATGGCATCTTCTCCATGAGGCCATCCAGCAGCTCTCTTGCCTTATCGGCGCGACCCTCCGATGCAAGCGTTTGAGCGGTGTGTGCAAAGACGCTTCGGTAGTTGTCGAGCATGTTCCGAATGTTCTGGTCGAAGTACACGTCGGGATCGTCGAGTCCTCGGAATCGGAATTGTCTGAGTCTTTCCGGTGTGATGCCGGTCTCAACACGACCTAGAAAACCCTGTTCATGTCTGATCGGCACAACCCGATGTGCCTGTCCTTCCAGTTGGAAGTAGTTCTCAAGGTTGAGCTGGCCATCCGGGCTCACCGTGACTGCGAAGTAGACGGGACGCTCCCAATTCTGCCTCGCATTCGTGACAATAATGTCGAGTGCTGCCTGGTCTGCAGCGTGCAGGAAGTTCAGGTCTTCTGAAAGCGGTCGACCCTCGAGCGTCCACGTCATCGGGCTCTCGATCATGCTCGTGTCGGTGTCGCTCGAGACCATCTCCGATCTTCCGAAGATCGCCTCCTTATCGACTGGCAGTGTGATTTCTGACGGGCGCCATGCGCGCGGCGCGATCTGGTCGATTTGCTCATCGCTCAGTGAGATCGGCAGCGGAGCCGAGTCTCTTGACCACTGGTTTTTGAGCTGCCGGATGTACCATGGCGTGTTCATCAGGGACAGGTTTGCGACGCGCACATCCTGTCTGACGCCCTCCACCTCCTGCAGGTACCACAGCGGGAAAGTGTCGTTGTCTCCGTTCGTGAAGATGACGGCGTTCTCGGCCGTGCTCATCAACATGTTGTACGCGTAGTCGGGAGCCACATACCGGCCGGAGCGATCGTGATCGTCGAAGTTCGTGTATGCCATCCAGCCGGGTACGGCGACGAAGACGAGCGCCGCAGCCTGAAATACCAATGCCTTGGTCCAACCCGCACTCACCTCGCGCTTCTGTAGCGCCTCTCTGAGAAACTCGACAATTGCCGTTGCACCGATGCCAACCCAGAGTGAGAAGGCGAAGAAGCTAGCCACGTACGCATAGTCGCGTTCACGCGGCTGCATAGGCGGTTGGTTCAGGTATATAATTATGCCTAGGCCGGTGACCAGAAAGAGGATCAGGACTGCGAAGGCACGCCGCGGATCACGCACGAAATGGTGCGCAAGGCCAAGGAGACCCAAGAGCAGCGGTAGAGCGAAATAGGCATTTCGCGACGCTCGCTCACTCGGTGTCTGGAAATAGTAATCGGTTTTTCCTTCATCCAGCGGAGGTATCCCCGTGATATAGGGAGCGTCCTGGATGTCGCTCGCACGTCCAACAAAGTTGAACGCGAAGTACCTGAGGTACATGTGTCCGAGTTGGTAATCAAGAAAGAAATCCAGGTCCGAATCGTAACGACGGTACTCGCGCGCGTGCGTCTGATCGGGCGACCACCTTCGCGGGAAAATCACTTCCTGGCTTCCCGGCTGGCCGGTCCGGTCGTCAAAGGTCGTGCCCTTGAAAATCGGCGTCGCACCGTATTGTTCGCGTTTGAGATACGACACAATCGCGGCAGCGTCCTCGGGATCGTTCTCGTCGATGGGTGGATCAGCGGCACTTCGAATAAATATCAGCGCGTAGGTTGAATAGCCGATCAGTACCATGGCGATTGACAGCATGGCCAGGTTCGCAGCCGGCATCGCTCTCTTTTGCGTGAAGCGGATCAGATAAACCACCGCACCCACAACGGTGAGTAAGAGCAGAGTCGGTGATCCCACACTACCTGCTGCCGTCGGAAGCCATAGCGTGATTCCGGGATAGACCAGCAAGAATGCGACGGATGACACAATTCCAGTTACTACAAGTTTGCCGAAGAGCTGGCCGCGTGTCCATTCCGACCTTTCGAATTCCGTGTAGAAGACGATGAGCGCGATGAAGAAGATGGCGAGCAGATTCAGCAAGTGAACGCCAATTGCCAACCCGAACAGATATGCGATCAGGACGAGGTATCGATTGGCATACAGAGAGAACGGGTGCCGACCGCCTGAAAGCGTTGCCTCCTCCACTCGGGCCTGTTCGCTCCACTTGAGTACCAACCACACGACGACCGCCGTAAACAGCATCGACAGTGCATACACTTCAGCTTCAACTGCATTGAACCAGAAGGAATCAGTGACCGCAAAGGTACACGCACCAAGTACGCCGCCGATAAGTCCTGATGCTCGATCAAGCAGACTGTCCTTGTACGATTCTCCCTGCCACTCGCGAACCAGCCGGACAATGATCAGGTGCGTGAGCAGGATCGTAAAGGCTGAACTCAGTACGGATACCATGTTCACCGCGAGCGATACATATTCGGTGGGGATGAACATCGAAAAGAGCCGCCCGACCAACATGTAGAAAGGTGCCCCTGGAGGGTGCGAAACCTGGAGTCGGTTAGCGATTGCTATGAATTCCCCGGCATCCCAGAACGAGGCCGTCGGCGCCACGGTCAGCACGTAAAGGGCAAGTGCATAGACGAAGACCATGCCCGCGACGATGCGCTCCGTTCGAATCCAGTTCATGCGATTGTCGTCTGGTGCGTCTTACTGATGGTTATGGTTGCGGCGACTGAGATCGAGAGAAATCCGCTGAGAGTGCCACCGGGGCCGTCAATGGGATTGGGCCGCGCCACGGCTTTCGAGTCTCTTTTCAGCAGAATACCGCTTAACGCGTGGCTTGTCCCTATTGATTCAAAAGCTTTGTCAAAATCACGAATGGTCGAGGGCCCTGCTCGCCGACGGCGACTCACTGATTTCTGCTCCGCGTACGTTCGATTTGCTCGTGCCCTCGTTGTGTTGGCGAATGCCGCCCGACTCGACACGTTTTCCGCCCGGCAGTCCTCACCGCCCCATCACCGCCTCAGTCCCTCGATCACGACTACAAACTCGCCCTTAGTCTTCTCCTGCGCCTCGAAGCGTTCGGCAACTTCCGCGAGGGAACCTCGAATGTACTCTTCGTGCACTTTCGATATTTCACGTGCTAACGCCACGCGGCGCTCGGGCCCAAAGGCGCTCACGAGATCGCGGAGTGTTCGTTTTATGCGGTGCGGTGATTCAAAAAGGACGATGCTGCGTTGTTCTGATTTCAATGACTCCAGTCGTTTCTGTCGTCCCTTCTTCGCCGGCAGAAAGCCTTCGTAGACAAAACGGTCGCACGGTATGCCGCTTCCCACTACGGCCGCGACGACGGCGCTGGCCCCCGGCAACACAATTACGTCGATTCCTTGCCGCACACATTCACGGACCAGGTAGAATCCGGGGTCCGACACGCCGGGCATACCGGCGTCACTTATGAGCGCGACCTGTTCGCCCGCCGCCATCCGCTGTATGAGTTGTGGCGTCCGGCTCCGCTCGTTGTGCTCATGATATGAGACGGTGGGCGTCTCGATACCGTAGTGATGCAGCAGCTTGCTCGACGTTCTGGTGTCCTCGCAGGCGATTACGTCAACCCCGCGTAGCGTGTCGACGGCCCTGAAAGTCATATCGCCCAGGTTGCCAATGGGGGTTGGAACGACGTACAACATGCGACCTATGCCTGCTGACGCCGGATCAGCCGGCGGATCAATGTGGGCGTGGCCCGGAGGTCGCGGTAGACGTAGGCAAACAACCAGATCGCCCCCAACCCTGTCACGATGTTGGCGCCCCACATCCCGATCCAGGGCTCGAGGAGGCCGCGGTCAGCCAACTTTTCACCCTGGACCAGCGTGATCCAGTAGAAGAGAAGAATCGCGACCGACACGATCGCGGAACGGCCGAGACTGCCACCGCGAATGCTGAGCCCGAGGGGGGCACCGACGAGGACGAAGATGAAGCATGCTACTGCGATAGAGTATTTCTTGTGGATCTCGACGGCAAAGCGATCGGCTCGCTGTTTCTGCCATTGCAGGGTGCGCTTGCTGTTGTCGATGTGACTCCGTACTAGCCGAGCCGACTGAATAGCTCGGTTGTAGACGGCGCGGACCCGCCCGGGTTCGATGCCTTCAAAATTCCTGATGCGCTCCACGAGTCCGCTTGTTTCTTGAGTGGCGACACCTGGCGCACGGTCGATGATGAGGGAAACAGGCAAAACGGGCGTCGAATTTGCCGAGATCGTCGGGATGCCATCCGGCGCATCCGCCTCTTCTTCCATCGCATCGCCCAAGCGAAGCGTTTTGGCGGCCAGTTCCTCGCGTGTCTTCCGGGAGTTCGCCCGCAGAGAGTCGACAATTAGCTGCATTTCGCTGGAGCGCATGGTTCGATCCGAACGGCGCTCACCATCGGGATCCCGGCGCCGGAAAGCGAGGTCCGAAAGGTCGAGGCGAAACAGGTATCGCTCGAACTCGAGCCGCTCATACTTTTCAGTTCGGTCACTACCCGAGCGTTCGCTCACGAGTCGGTGTAATTCGCCGTCTTCCAACATGAGTTCAAGCTCGTTGCCGTCCTCGGATGTCGTCAGCCGGCCAGCGACTGCCTTTATTTCAGCGCGGCGTCGAGACCCTTCGGAATAGTCGTAGATGATGATGTCGGAGAGTCGGTTTGTCTCCCGGTCGATGTTCTTGACCAGGATGCTGTAGTCGTCAATGCCCTCATAGAAGACGCCCGGCTCGAGTTCGAATCCAGGCTTCTTGTCACGGATGTCGCTCCAGAGCGTCTTGGCGCGGTAGTTGGCCTCCGGAAGGACTACGCTATTGAAGTGCCACATGACGGCCGTGATCAAAATTCCAATGCCCAGCGACGGCCAAATAAGTTGCGCGAGCGAAACACCGGCCGTCTTGATCACTGCATACGCCCCTGTCTCAGCTAGCCTGCCGTACGTCATCAACGTCGCGATCAGCACCGACATCGGTACCGCCAGGACGAGCATGTACGCAAGGCTATAGGCGACCAGCTCTACGACTGCCGTAAAAGGAAGCCCCCGTCCAACCAGCAGATGCATGTATCGGATCAGAAACTGCATCACAAGCAAGAACATGAGAGCTCCAAGCCAGCCCGCAAATGGCCCGGGAAACATGCGAATTACCATCCTATGAATGCGGGTGAGCTTCACCTTACGTCAGGGGTGCTGTGGGATGGTGGCGGAGGTAGCGATCGGGAATTGGAACGGGACGTTTTGTAAGTGGTTCTCCGAGTCCTCCTTTGCGGGCAAGGGAGCCTTCGCTGGGAGCACGCGTTGGGTGTCATACTAGTGTGGTAAGAAAGTGACTTAAAGGAATAAGCCTTAACGTGGAGATAAAGTCTTTTACCTTCAATCCCTTCCAGACGAATTGCTACGTGTTGTCCGATTCGGGCGAAGCGGTCATAGTTGACCCTTCAGCTTCGTCCGATGCGGAAATGCGCGTAATACGAGAGTATATCGACACCGCCGGACTCGCGGTGAAGCGCGTTCTGCTTACTCACGCCCACATCGACCACATTTTCGGTGTCGCGGACGTCTGCAGCTACTATGGTGTCGGGTACCTGATGCACCGGTCGGATCAGCTACTCATCCAGGGTGCGGCGGAGCAGGGACGCCTCTTTGGTGTTGAGATTGCGCCTCCCGGTGAGCCCGAGGGGTTCCTGGATGAGGACAGCACAATTTCAGTTGGAGACGATGAGCTAACCGTGCTGCATACACCGGGTCATTCGCCCGGCTCGATTACTTTCGTCGCGGACGGCGGAGGCGTCGCGGTTGCCGGCGATGTCCTTTTCGCGGGTTCAATAGGAAGGACCGACCTCTGGCAAGGCTCGCTACCCGTGCTCATGCGCTCGATTTTCGACAAACTGGTGCCCTTGGGTGAGCAGACCCGCGTTCTTCCGGGCCACGGTCCCGCAACAACGGTGGGTGTGGAGCTGCGATCCAATCCGTTTCTTTCGGGAAGTTATGAACTCAATTGAGGGGTGATCGCCGGGAGGCAGACTCAATTTCACTGAGATGGTCTCGCACGGCCCCCGCGCCGTCATACCTTGCCTTCCTTTACCTCCTGCGCCGAGTGGATCTCCTTCAGCGGAATGGTCGCGGGTTTACTTGCGGCAAGCACCAGATTGATTGATGTTTTAACCATCTCTCCCATGGTCAGGCAATACCGGAAGTCATCACAGTGGTAGTGTTCGGCAAGCTGGTCGCGAAGCCGTTTCACATTGTCGTCCGTAGAAATGATGTCTTCGGTCATGACAGACATCAGGTTTCGAAACCTCCCGTGAGAGACCCGCACCCGATTAGCGATCAGTGCTCGTTCCTCAGTCTGGTACTGAAGCACATTCTCAGGGGCGAGGGTCTTTCTTCCGATTTGGATGAAAGGGCTGTTCTGGTGAAAGTAGTGCGGCAGGTAGACTTCCTTTCTGTAGTGATGGCTCTGCTGATCGAAGTCAATCGGTCGCATACGGTAGTGCCACTTTTCGAAGTCGCGTGTGATGTCTACCACGAAGTTGCCGGAGTGCATGTCGCCTAACAGGCGAACGAACACGCGCTCATTAAACTTTACGAATTCCTTTGCGAGGCGCACTTCATCGAAGCGGCTCGAGGGTCTGTTCTCGTTCATGAACGCCTCGGCCGGAATCCCGATGATGTGTTCTTCTACGATGGTCTCACCGGAAACGAAGTAGTTGATTCGGTTTGGCGAGAGGATGTGTTCGAGCTCAAGACCGTATATCCGGTTTGCATCGATGCGCTTGATGTAGAAGTAGTCGTGATTGTCGTTCAGGTGGTTGACGATGCGGATTCGAAACGGCAATGTATTACCGTACATGCACAGGTCGACGCGATCGATGTAGAGGTGCCGGGTGATCGACATGTCGCCGTCGGCCTTGAGGATAGCGTAAGCGCGCTTCAGATGGTCGTGAATCTCTTCGTGCTCATTGTTCGGGTAGAACACGGTCGACCAAAGCGTGTCGTCGCCGCGCTCATTGTACATCGGGATCGAGTTGGTGTAGCGAAGCAGGTCCTGATAGTCGATCGCGGAGTCCACTATCCGGCCGTACCTCCTCAGGTACGACTCGAAGAAGTCGCTTAAGGGATAGCAGTCCTTCTTGCGGCTTATCAGGTTGTCGACGGCCATCGATGGATGCCGGTGGGATGCGTGCCGGAGTTACGAGCGGTCAGTAGATGAGATGTTTATCGACCCCGCTTAGTGCAATTGAAGGCTTGCATGCGAACATACACGCTCGTAGTACGCCTCGTATTGGGGAACGATGCGATCGATATCAAAGCGTTCTTCCGCCGTACGGCGGGCGGACAGGGACATCCGTTCATACAAGTCGGGATCCGTGAGGGTGGCGCGGACGCGGTCGGTAAAGCAGTCCAGGTCGTCGAGCGGGCAGAGGAACCCATTATCGCCGTCGTCGATGAGCTCCGGCAGGCCGCCGACCCGGCTGGCTACCACGGGCACTCCGCAGGCCATCGCCTCAAGGGCAGCCAGGCCGAAGGTCTCCGAGCCGCTTGGCATGAGAAAGACGTCGGATATGGAGAGAATCTCTTCAATAGGCTCCTGCTTTCCGAGAAAACGGACTTCATCATAGACGCCCAGATCGCGTGCCCGTTGCTCGGCGGCGCTACGATCAGGCCCGTCGCCTACAAGGATCAGTTTCACGGGCTGATCTTCAGCGCGCAGTCGGTGAAACACCTCAACGACCTGAGGCGCATTCTTGACTGGCCGGAAGTTCGACACGTGGATCAGCAGCTTCTCGCCGTTTGGGCACACGGCCTGCTTGAAGTGACTCTTGTTCAGACGCTGAAAGCGCGCGGTATCTATGAAGTTCGGGATGACCTCGATGTCACGCTGGATGTCGAAGCGATCATACGTTTCACGCCTCAAATAATCCGAAACTGCCGTCACGCCGTCGGATTGGTTGATGGAGTAATTGACAACCGTCTGATACGACGGGTCGCGCCCGACAATCGTGATGTCCGTGCCGTGCAGGGTGGTGACGACCGGCACATGCACACCCTCGCCCGCGAGGATTTGGCGCGCCAGGACGGCGCTGGTTGCGTGCGGTATCGCGTAGTGAACGTGCAGCAGGTCGAGTTCCTCGTACTTGACGACGTCGACCATCTTGCTCGTCAGGTTCATCGAGTAGTTGGGATACTCGAAGAGGGGGTACGTGTTGACATTCACCTCGTGAAAGGAAATGTTCTCCGTTACGTGTGCGAGCCTGAAGGGTGCAGAGTATGCGATGAAATGAATATTGTGTCCTCTCGCGGCCAACGCTTTTCCCAGCTCGGTCGCAACAACACCACTTCCTCCGTAAACCGGATAGCAGGTAATACCAATTCTCATATAACCAGCATGATAGTCAGCTTCAGTATCCTTTCTCTCTTGCGGAAACGGGCCGGCTGGAAACCGCAGCGGGCTCTGTGCCGTTTGTGGCACGCCTCCGGACTCGGGAAACGTGCGATCTGCGAGTAAAGTTGCACGAACCTCGGCCGGACAGAACTCCCAACCATCGACCCACCAGACTACCATGACCAACGAGAGATCCTTCAAGGTGTTCGTTCTCCTGATCGCCCTGATCGTTACAGGCGGCGTCGGAACCGCTCGCGCCCAGCTCGGCGTTGCCGGAGGATTGAATTTCGAATCGCTCGGAGACATTCAGGCGGGTTCCGCAAAGGGCACCTTTGACAATGCTACCGGCTATCATGTGGGCGTCTTCTTTGATTTGAATGCCGCTCCGGTCGCGGTACGGCCTGGCATTTTCATTCGCGATGTCGGTGAAGTCGCCTTTCGGTTTAACCAGACCAGCGAAAAGGTCAACCTCAGCTTTATTGAAGTGCCGGTTGACGTGCGGGTACCCCTTCTTGCGGCGCCTCTCGTCAAGCCCTATTTGTTGGCCGGCCCGGTTTTGAGCTTTCCGAGAAGTAGCGACAAGGAGTTTGATGACTCGCTCGAGGACATATCGGTATCTGCCACGGTCGGTGCAGGCCTGCAGGTGACGATCCCGGCTGTTGGGCTTCGGCTGTTTCCGGAGCTTCGGTACGCCTTTGGTATCTCGGGATTTCTGAAGGATACGATTGAGGTGGGCGGGGTCTCGGTCGGTGCCGAAGATTCGGTCACGGCCAGCGCGTTCATGATTCGCCTCGGCGTCGGTCTTTAGCAGAAATAAGAAGGGCCGGATCAGAGTTTGACCCGGCCCTTGCTTGTAGCAGGTAGCGTTCTTTACGAGATACCCTCGTAGAAACGGAACCGTTTCTCGTCGATCTCCTGTTCGAGAAGGTCGACTGGCTCGATGCCGCCGGCCCACAGCGGCATGCTCCGCCCAACCATGGATCTTTCACTATAGAAGTGTCGCGTCCGCTCCGAAAAGGGGCGCTCCGATCGGTCGGCCGTTCGCACCTGATACGCAGCTCGCAGCGCCGCGTCCCATCCGTACACTTTTGAATGGGTCTTCAGGTTGGAGTAGAAGTAGCGCGCGGAGCTTGACGGATTGAAGGCGCTGAACTGGAACGGGTCCAGTACGACCGACCTGTACGAAGTCCGCCCACGATATCCGGTATCAACACGGTTGCGCACCACCCACGCAACAAGGATCATTTCCCGAGGGTCCTTCGTCTCGGAGAAGATGCAACGGGCAAGCCACAAGGTCTCGTTATCGATTGCCTCGGGGCGAACTCCAGGAAGACTCGTCCAATGGTCGACCTCCGAATACAGCGTCCGCGAATTCAGCACGTGCTCGTCGGTCATCTGAATCACACGCTCGGCCTCACTGCTGGGCTTAGTCATGTCGAGGAGGGACATCAGTCCACTCACGTTGCTCGCCGTTCCCGTAACCGTAAGGAAGAGGATCAGCGGAGCCCGCGCCAACAAGTTGGCCTTCGAGAGTTGGCTAATTACAGCATGTATCATTTATAAACGACTGTGTTGTTTCAAAATCTGGATTGATCTGCCTCCGGGGCCGATCAAGTTGCCGCCAAACATCAACGCGACAACAAGGTTTCTCAAAATGATAAAGATGTAAAGTTTTGTTTTGTTTGTACTTACGACAAGAAAGCGCTTTTCTTCATGCGGCGTTCGCTTCGGGTTTATGCCGCGTTCATGACGCTTTCACGGGCCATTCATCGACCCGCCGTGGGGTTGCGGATCTATGGACGGATAGCCTGCTGGATTTAATAAATGAATTCAGAAAAACAGCGCTCTTGGCTACAAGAAGGCCGATTTTTTGGAATGATGTCTCAACAGGTGGCGTTTCCGTTGTCAGCGGTTCGGCCATGACGCGTGGCGATGGGTGAATCGTGGGTTTAGGCGTCTATAGCTGAAGTACAACAAGGTACGGTAAATGTTGAAAATCGTTGCGGATCGGGATATACCTGCCCTGGTGTCTACGTTGGGTCATGTAGGCACCGTCATCGAAATGCCGGGCTCCGACATCGGCCGCATAGCCGTTCAAGACGCGGATGTTCTTCTCGTCCGAAGCGTGACCCGCGTCGACGCCAACCTCCTCGAAGGGGCAGACGTTCGTTTCGTAGGTTCGGCGACCTCCGGAACTGATCATATCGACGTTGACTACCTTGCGGCCCGCGGAATCCAATTCGTCAGTGCCCCGGGGTGCAACGCTCCGTCGGTCGCTGATTATGTGATGGCGGCTGCATTCAGCATCCTGGTCCGACTTGAATGGGCCCTGCAGCAACTGACGGTTGGTATTGTCGGTTACGGAAACGTCGGTTCGCGCGTCGCCTCGCGTTTACGCCGGGCGGGTGCTACAGTGATCGTGAACGACCCGCCGCTTGAATCTCTTGATCCGAAGTTCGCAGGCGACCTCGAAGCCGTCCCTCTGAATGAACTGCTTGAACGTTCCAACCTGATATCTCTTCACGTTCCGCTCACCCGCGATGTCCCGTTCCCTACCGAGCGACTGATCGGTCGTGCGGAACTCGACCGAATGCGGCGTGATGCGATTCTCATCAACACGTCGCGGGGGGCGGTAATCGACGAGACCGCGTTAATCACGTCAATGCTTTCGAGTGAAATAGGCCCTGTCGTTCTCGACGTGTTCGACAACGAACCGGCTCCGGATCGGCTGCTCATCGACCGGGCTGAGGTCGCGACACCACATATCGCCGGCTATGCTTTGGACTCCAAGCTGGAAGGAGCCAGAGTAATGGCCGACGCCGTTCGGGCATTCGCTGAGGTGGAAAGCGCTGCGTCGGATTCGAAGGTAGACGAGGCTCGAGAGGAGATCGCCCCGCCGGCGTACGTTGGCAAGTCCGACGTGGCATGGACACATGAACTCATCAAGCGCGTGTACGATATCCAACGAGATGATCGCCACCTGAAGGCTGCCGTGGCTCGCGAGGCGGACCTGGCTGAAGCATTTCGAAGACTGAGACGGGATTATCCGATGCGACGCGTTTTCAGCCACTTTGAAGTCGACATTACGTATCTACCCGAGCCGCTGCAGACCATCGCCCGCGCCATCGGTGTAACGGCAAGGCACGACGGTCCTTAATCTGGCGCGGCGCCGTCCGTCGTCCTATCCTACTCGTATCCGTACGACCGCAGAAACGTCCCACTATCCCGCCATCCCTTCCGCACCTTCACGAATAGCCGCAGGTGCACGGGCCGGTCAAGGAAAGACTCGATGGCCTTCCTCGATGCGATCCCAAGCGACTTTATCGCTTTGCCACCCTTTCCGATAAGGATTGGTTTTTGGGACTCCCGCTCCACAACAATTTCGGCATCGATCACATCCTTGCCATGTTGGTTTTTTTCATCGAACGCTACAATGTTGACCTGGGTCGAGTATGGGATTTCTCTGGAGAAGCGTTCAAAGACCTTTTCCCTGATAATCTCGGCCACGAAGAAGCGCTCAGGATGCTCGCTTACGATGTCCTTCGGATAGAACGGCGGTCCCTCCGGCAATCTCGTAACGACGGCATCCATCAATATGTCCAGATTCGTCTTCTTCTTCGCGGAAACGGGAACGACGTCCTCAAATGTCCGCAGCTCCACGTAGCTTTTCACGAGAGGAAGAGCGTCCCGCTCACGGACGAGATCCATCTTATTGAGAACCAGAATGGCGGGCCGATCGCCCACCTCCGTTAGACTCAGCGTGTCGGGTGATTCCGTTGTCGCATCGGCGATAAATAGCATCAGGTCGGCATCCTGAACCGCGTGTCGAACCGATTTCATCATGGACTTCTGCAGTCCATATCGTGGCTCGATCACGCCGGGAGTGTCCAGAAAGATGATCTGGTATCCGAGTTCGTTAGCGATCCCAAGCACGCGATGGCGAGTCGTCTGGGGCTTGGAAGTAACGATAGACAGCTTTCTTCCGAGAAGAGCATTCATGAGAGTGCTCTTGCCGGCGTTGGGTTTGCCTACCAGCGTGACGTACCCGCTGCGGTGTCCTTCCGGGACATCGTCAAACTCGTTAGAAGACATCAGTTGTTTGGTGACGCCATGTCGTGCGTGGAATCTGCTTGCGTTGCGTCGACCCTCATGAGGAATAGTCGCGCTTGACGATCGCGTTCATCTCTTCAACGGCCTGCCCGAGTCCGGCCATCAATGCCCTTGCGATAATCGCGAAGCCGATTGACACTTCCTCGACGTTGCGCACGGAAGCCCCGAAAATGGGATAGTTGCGATAATTCAACCCGTGACCGGCATGCACCTTGAGGCCGATCTCGGTTGCCAAGCGAGCTGCGGACGCCAGTCTGGATGCTTCCGACCGCTGTTCCTCAAACGTTGAGGCATTTGAGAAGTCACCCGTGTGAAGTTCGATGCAATTGGCTCCTACTTCTCGTGACATCTCAATCTGATCGGAGTCCGGATCCACAAACAGAGATATCTCCGGGATACCAGCGTCAAACAGCCGCGGGATTACGACTTCCAGACGATTGCGCGCCGTACGAATATCGAGCCCTCCCTCTGTGGTGACTTCCTCTCGCCGTTCTGGCACCAGGGTGGCTACGTCCGGCATCGTGTCGCAGCATATGTTCACGATCTCCTCTGCCGTCGAAAGCTCGAAGTCCAGTCGTCCCTGCACGGTCTCCTTGAGAAGCCGAACGTCACGTTCGGTAATATGTCTCCGGTCCTCGCGAAGGTGAAAAACCACACCGTCGGCACCTGCCATTTCGCAGATAGCCGCCGCATGCACGGGGTCCGGGAACTGCTCGCGACGGGCATTCCGAAGCGTGGCGACGTGATCGATGTTTACAAGCAGGCTTGTCACAGGCTATTGGAAGAGCTCTTTACAGCTTCTGTACGTTGCGCTTTCGAGTTAACGCGAAAAGGTACGCACCAATCCGATTCCGTGGCACTGTAACGACGGTTTTAGAGCTTTAAGGCGGCCGTCCAGCAACTGCGCGTTTGTTGCATTTAGGGGGGTGACCTTGTATTTTCGACGACCTTCGTGAACGTGCGGTGGTAGTTGGGATCACCGTTCAACGTTGACGAAGCTCACGTTTTTGTCAGGGTTTTCGGGAGTGACGGAGATGGCGATACACAGCCACGGCGTTCAGGTGGGAATTCAGGTCGCGTTGGGTCTTGTAATTGTGGCGTTGGCCTACTGGTTGTTCGTCTCCATAACGGAGCCGTACGAGGCGATAGAGCGCCAGGAGAAGATTACCGAGATGACGCGCTCGCGAATGGGTTCAGTCAGGACGGCGATGATCCGATATGAGGAACTCAACGACCGTTTCGTGACTACTCTCGACTCGCTTGTCGACTTCGTCCGGAACGACTCCCTGTATCGGATGGCGGCCGACAGCATCTTCTGGGAGGGCTTCGTAGCCGACTCGTTGGTACACTCGCCGCGGACGGGCAAGAAGTTCGTCCTGAGCGTCAACGACACATCGCGTGTCAATACCTATCTGCTTCAGGATCCGGATTCCGACGATCAGATCGGCACGCTGGAGCCAGACATTACGAAGCTGAACGCGGCATCCTGGGAGTAGGGTACGGCCGAGCTGGACTCCGGTTGACGGGGCGGGAGGTCAGACAAGGCGCGCAGGTCGTGAGTTGATCAATGGATAAACGCGTACAGTCCGGACTCTTCTTTGATGGCACCGCGATGCGATATGCTGAGGTGGAGCACGGATCGTCGAACCTTCGCCTACATCGTCTCGGAAGCTGCGACTTTGAGTTCGACGCCGAGCAGGCGGTCTACCAGGGTGGCCCGGAGCAGGTGAAAACGATTCAGGAGGCGCTGGTAGACGTCTTCTCGGGAACGTCGTCACGGCATTTCACGGTCGTGGTTCCGGCCAAGGAGTGCGTCGACTTTTACTCACCTCTCTCCTCGACTCTCAGTGAAGACGAGCGCAAGGACCATCTCGAAGGGGAAGCACGTCTCGTTACGGGCTCGGAGGAGCCGATGGCATTGACGTCCGATGTTGTCGCCAGTGAGGATTCGGAAGGCGAGGAAGTGGTGTGGCATCACGTCGCCACGATGCCGCAGGTCAAGTGGGACCGACTGGCCGATATGCTGGGTGTCTTTGAGGGAAGTCAGTACAGGTATCTGACCTGCATGCAAGCGGCGGCCCGGGTCGCACGGCAATTTGAGGCGTCTGACCCGGACGCTGTACGGCTTCTCGTTGGTCGCGATGACGGCTCGACCGAGATCGGCTTGGTCGTAGGTCGCCAACTTCGTTCCAGTGAGGTCGCCACCGTGACTGATCCGGCCGATGTCTGCTACCATGCTCTGGCCGAAATCAAGCGGTCGGGCATCTCGCTCCGCAAGGTATCGCAGGTATTCCTCTACGGGGATGAGGACAATGATCTTGAAGCTGAACTGGCAAAGCTCGTGTCGCCGAAAGTGACACGCATGAATCCCCTTTCGATCGTCTCGAATGCACCAGCCGACATCAAGTTTGATCCGGGTCAGTACGTGCTGAGCATCGGTGGTGCCCTCTAGCCCTGCAGCGTCGTCTGCCTCAGATGCGGATCATTTCCGGCGAATTTCGAAGTCGACTGCTCAAGGTGCCACCCGGAAGGGATGTCCGGCCCACATCTGACCGGACGCGCGAATCCTTGTTCAACATACTTGCAGGACGAGCAGACCTCGAGGGCATCAGGGCGGCAGACCTTTATGCCGGAAGCGGGTCGCTCGGTCTGGAGGCGATCAGTAGAGGCGCCAGCCACGTCACCTTTGTGGAGCAGAACGCACGCGCGCTCCGCACCGTAGAAGGGAACGCACGATCGTTAGACGTTGCTAATCGTTGTCGATTCGTCCGCGATGATGTTATGCGATTCGCCAGGGATGCGCAGGCTCACAGTTTCGACCTGGTATTTGCCGATCCGCCTTATGCCTCTGAAGATTTGGAGGAGCTGCTGGAGGCCTGTCTGCCCCTCATCAAGCCGGGTGGTTTTCTTATCTTGGAGCACGACCGAAGCCGCGATTTTGAGGGTACCGACACGCTCGTTCTGCAGCGCAGATATGGCGACACGGTCATCACATTCTTTCAGGCACCGCATGCCCCATTAGCTCATGCCGAATAGTTCACGGCTCGTGATCTTCCCGGGCTCGTTCGATCCGTTTACGCTCGGACATCTCGACATCGTTACCAGGGCTGCTCGATTATTTGATCACGTCGAGGTTGCAATCGGCATCAACGAGAGCAAGAAGTCGCTGTTGGAGCCGGAGGAGAGAAAGCGGCTGATCGAGTCGATTACCAAAGGACTGAAAAACGTGTCCGCTGTGACCTTTTCGGGGCTCGTGGCTGAGTATGCAGCTTCGCGAAACGCTCATGCTCTGGTCCGGGGCCTGCGACAGGCCGGGGATTTCGACTATGAGGCTAGAATGGCACACGCGAACCTCAGTCTGGCGCAAGGGTTGGAAACGATCTTCATCGCGGCATCCCCCGAGCACTCTTCTATCAGTTCGACGATTGTCCGCGACATATACCGATGGGGGGGCGACGTCTCGGCGTTCGTGCCGGCGGAGGTAAACCACGTGCTGAATCGCCGCCGCACCCGATCTCAGTAGGCGCAGCCTTAAACAACAGGAACACCGTGCAGCTGGAAACTCTTCGCTTTAATCCGTTCGTGGAATCGATGCAGCCGTCGGCAACGCTCGCAATGACGGCCAAGGCTCGTCAACTGCGCCGGGAAGGCAAGCCGGTCATCAGCCTGAGTGCGGGCGAGCCCGACTTCGACACGCCTGAGGTCGTGGCGGCAGCTGCCAAGCAGGCGATCGATGACGGATTCACGGGCTACACCGAGAACGCCGGCATGCTTGAGCTTCGCGAAGCGATATGCCAGAAGCTTGAGGAGGAAAACGGACTCAAATACAAGCCGCAGGATGTCCTTTGCTCGAACGGTGCGAAGCAAGCAGTTGCCCAGAGTGTTCTCGCGCTGTGCGCACCGGGCGACGAGGTCATCATCCCGTCACCCTATTGGGTAAGCTACCCGGAGATGGTACGCCTCGCCGGTGCGACGCCGGTTATCGTGCCCACGGACGCAGCGGGAGACTACCGCATGACTCCCGACCAGCTCGAGCAAGCTGTCACGGCGTCGACGAGAATGTTGATCTTATGCTCGCCGTCGAATCCGACCGGCTCGGTCTATTCTCATGAGGAACTGGAGGCGCTTGCACAGGTGCTCCGGAGTCATCCACAGGTCTTCGTCGTCTCCGACGAGATATACGAACGGATCGTTTACGGCGTGTCCTTCACGTCGTTTGCGGCGCTGGACGGTATGAAGGACCGGACGATAACCGTCAACGGGTTCTCAAAGTGCTTTGCAATGACGGGTTGGCGTCTGGGCTACCTTGCCGCGCGTCCGGAGATCACGAAAGCCGCTGCCAAAATCCAGTCGCAGTTTACATCGGCGCCGTCGAGTATATCTCAGAAGGCCGGTGTCGCGGCGCTCAAGATGCCGAAAGAGCCGATCCGCGCGATGGTCGCAGAGTTCCGTGAGCGTCGCGATCGACTCATGCAGCTTCTGGGAGACATTCCAGGGCTTGAATGTCCCCTGCCGGAAGGAGCGTTTTACGCCTTCCCCGACGTGTCGGCTTACATCGGCAGAACGGTGAACGGCCGGGAGATTACCTCCAGCACCGACTTGTGCCTGTACCTCCTTGAGAAGCATCACGTCGCGCTGGTGGCAGGTGACGCATTCGGCTTTCCGGACGGCCTTCGCATTTCGTACGCCGCGTCAATGGCCAACATCGTGGAAGCGGTGCGGCGCATCGCACGAGGACTTGAGGCTACGTCGTAGTCGCCGGTCTCTCGTCCGGACGAACTTCTTCTGTTGAGCCGCGTATCGCACCGCCCATCAGACGACGCGGCAGCCGCTTGCTACTTGCAGTCGCCCGACATCTCGTTCCATCGGTGCGCAATCCCCACGATGCCATATCGCTGAGATCCAAGACATCCTGAGTCCGAAAGCGCTGGTCCGACGATCAACGAAGCTGCCGGCGCCACCGGGTGATCGGTACTGGCTTCACGTCTTTCTCTTCTTGGCGACGCTGATCTCCACCACTCACGTTGGTGGACTCTGGGCGAATCGATCGCTGGTCTATTCTCTGGAAGGCCCGCTAGCCTTTCTAGAGGATGGCCTGCGATTCGCCTTGCCGTTGATGCTCTTCTTGACCGTGCACGAGTTCGGTCACTATTTCGCTGCTCGCCATCATGAGGTGAAGGTCTCGCTCCCCTACTACATCCCGTTGCCCCTGCTGGGAATAGGAACACTGGGCGCCGTGATTCGCATCCGTGAGCAGGTTCCGAGCATGCGAACGCTGTTCGATATTGGAGTTGCCGGCCCGGTGGCCGGCTTTGTCGCGGCAATAGCGATCCTGATTGCGACGCTCGTCACGCTGCCTCCGCCTGACTACCTGCTCGATCTGGAGGGACACATAGCGCTGAAACAACACATTACCAATACAGGAGCGTTCCCTGACCAGATGCCTGAGCCGGTTGGAACGGACGAGACTGTCACGATCGTCGTCGGCCAGACGCTGCTCTACTGGGCGATGACGGCATTGGCGCAGGATGCACCACCGATGTACGAGATGTACCATTACCCGGTGCTCTTTGCAGCTTGGCTCGCTCTCTTTTTCACGGCGTTGAACCTGCTGCCGGTTGGGCAACTGGACGGCGGCCATATCCTTTACGCGCTGGTCGGGGCAAAATGGCACCGCCTGCTCGCCCGGGGCTTCGTTCTGCTGCTCCTGCTCTCTGGAGGCCTCGGGTTTCTAGGCGATCCGGGACCCGGCATGACGGATGTCCGCGCCTGGCTTGGTCCCTGGAACTGGGCGGCGCTCACGGCCCTCTACTACGTCTACCTCGCCAAGATTTTCAAAGGTGATCACTCCCTGATCGCCCCCGCCTTGCTCGGACTCGTCGCACTGACCGTCGCATTCATGCTGCTCGATCTCGCACCCGTTTTGGGACACAGCGGATGGCTGATCTGGTGTGTACTCATCGTTTTCATCATCAAGGTGGACCACCCGCCCGTGCTGGTCTCTGAACCGTTGACACCGGGCCGCAGACGTCTTGGCATATTCGCGATGATCATATTCGTATTGTGCTTTAGTCTCCAGCCAATTTCGATAGTCTAGTTTTGCCTTCATTCATCGGATATGTAGTTTGGATTTGCGCACGAAGACTCTCGACGAACGCTGCATGGCGTACTGGTACCACGCTCCATTTATCTACTCAACTGGTCGGGAGGAAACGTAGCGTGTTGCGCGTTCCAGAGCTCCGGGTAGCACCGGCGCTTTTGCTAATGATGGTGGCCGGTCTCGGCTGCGACTCCGTCCCGTCGGTCGATTCCGGCGACGGCCAACCGGCCAACATCGCGTCCTTCTCCTTCTCCCCGGCGGTCATCGACCTATCGACGATCCCTCCCGAACAACAGTCCGAAACAACAGCCTCGGTACCGTTTTCGGTCGAGGCGCTGGTGGCTGTAGGAGATGCAACCGTTCAGTCTGTCCAATACATCGTACAGGGACTTGAGATCGGCGACGAGCCGATCGCCGTGGGCGAGCTGCTTCAATCGGGTGCGTTGTATCGCGCCGATTTTGACCTCACGCTCGACAAAGGAGCCATCGGGAACTACTCGCTGCTGCTTTTCGCGGTCGACGCGGCAGGGCGAATCAGTAATCGCGCCCGGGGAACGGTTAGCTTCATTTCGACCACAGGTAGTCCCCCTGTCGTAGTCGACGTACAGGCGGACCCCGACACCGTCGCGGCGGGCGCCACGTTCAGGTTGATCGCGGAAGTGACCGATCCGGACGGGCTCTCGAATGTGCTCCGCGTTGAGGCGACGGGGCCGAATCAGACTCCCTTCGCCATGGAGGACGACGGGAGCGAGGGCGGTTCGTTGTCTGGCGACGACGTGGCCGACGATGGCCTCTATACGGTGACGTTCCAGGTACCCGACGGCACTCCGGCAGGCACTGTCACCTTCGAAATCCAGGCCTTCGATCGCAGCGGGCTAGCAAGCAATGTAGTCGAGAAAGAGGTCACGATCGAATGACGCAACGAATCCGCGTGCAATGGATCGTCGCTCCGTTCGTCGTGGCATTGACGGTGCCTTGGCCGGCCGCGGCACAGGATATCCTGCCGGCTGCGGCGTTACGCGATTTCCTCGAGTCAGAAGTCGGCATACTGTCTAACTCGGTGACCAACCTGAAAGCGCAGGGAGACTCACTGTGGACTGGCCCCTTCCTGAATCTGACGGTCGATGAGGGCATCTCGTGGCTCATCGCAGACGCTGACTCACTGGTAGGGACGGCGAACCGCGTCTTCTCGATCGATATCGAGGGAGACATAATCTGGGTCGGCCTCGGTTTCGTGGACAACACCAGTGGAGATGGTGTGCAGAGTGCCGGCGGCTTCCTGTTTTCCGAGGACGCCGGCCAGTCGTGGTCGTACCGGGCTACGCAACTTGATCGTCCCGGCGAGACGACCGTGACCTACGGTGTATCGACGCTCCCGGCGCTCGACGTCATAGTTCCCCAACAAAGCCCGCCTTTCGACATCGACTTTGATCCTGCGACCGGCAGCATCTGGGTAGCGGGGTGGGCGAGTGGCGTCCGACGATCCGACGACCGGGGCGCATCCTGGGATCGGGTCGTTCTGCCGCCCGACTCACTCGATTCGATTCACCCCGACACGATGTATACGTTCAGAGTCGAGCCGAGGCGAGGGACCACCGGGTGGCTCAACCATATGGGGTTTAGCGTCCTGGTGGATGAGACGGGAACGGTGTGGGCCGGCACGCCTGCGGGAGTCAACCGTTCGCTGGACGGTGGCTTCTCATGGCGCAGATTTTCATCGGATGGCACCGCCGGTTCGCTGACCGGCAACTGGGTGATATCGATCGAGGAGCAGGAGAGGCCTGGCAGGAATCCAATCTGGATGGCCAGTTGGAATGCTGGAGAGGCTGGAGAACGCGGTCGTTTCGGTGTGACCGTCACGCGAGATGGAGGAGACACGTTCGAGCAGCTGCTGCTGGGGGAGACGATCTTTGACTTCGCATTCGACGACGATGGCTTCGTATATGCAGCCGGCGACAATGGTCTTTTCATATCTGACGATGACGGTCAGACGTGGCGAACCGTACAGTACTTCGAGGACGCGGACGACCCCGACATCACACTGAAGCCTGATGTCCGCGTGTTCTCAGTGGCTACGACCAGGGAAGCGCTCTGGGTGGGTACGTCTGACGGACTCGTGAGGACGACCGACCATGGGGAAACGTGGAATATCTTTCGAGTCAATGTTCCGCTCAATCCTGAGGAGCCGAGCGCGCGCATTCCTCGCGTGGATTCATACGCGTACCCCAACCCGTTCTCGCCGGCGTCCGATCGATTCGTGCGCATACGTTTTGATTCCGGTTCCGGCGGAACGGTGCTCAGGATCCACGACTTCGGCATGAATTTGATTCGTGAGGTTCGGTCCGATGGGGGGTCCGGGGTCCGTGAGCTTTCGTGGGACGGAACGGATTCCGACGGTATCCGGGTTGCCAACGGTACCTACTTCTACTCGATTGACAGCGGGGGTGATAGCAGCTGGGGCAAGATTCTCTTGATAGAGTGAGGTGCGGCACAATACATATCATGCGTTCCGTCAGTTGGCGAGGTGTCGTTCTTGCACTGTGCATACTTCTTTCGGCAATTCCGTTATCAAGCTCGTTCGGGCAGGCGACGGGTGCTTTCACACGCATCGGTTTTGGGGCCCGCGGGATTGGCGTGGCCAATTCGGTTGCGGCGGATCGGTCCGGACTATCCAGTCCGTTCTATAATCCGGCCCTGGCCCCATTTTCGTCCGGCCAGCACCTGGACGTGTCAGCAGCGATTATGCGCTTTGACCGCCAGTTGCAATACCTCCAGTTTGCGACGCCGCTGCGTCCAAGGGCGGGCGTGGCCGCAGGTCTGATCCATGCCGGTGTTACCAACATTGACGGTCGGGACAGCAACGGATTTCACACCGAAGAGCTGTCGACGGATGAGTTCGCTTTCTTTCTCGCGTTTGGCCTCAAGCTCTCCGACAAGGTGAGCGGCGGACTGAGCCTGCAGCTGTTTCGGAGCGACCTGTTCGAGGGACTTAAAGCCGTGAATACGATCGGAATCGATGTCGGCGTCTCGGCCGCGATCACCGATCGGCTGAGTCTGGCTCTCGTCCTTGACGATCTCCTCGCGAAATACAATTACGACACGTCCGGGATTTTTGGGGATGCAGGCGGGTCTAACAGTGACCGTTTCCCGACGAGGTTGAGGGTAGGCGCCGCATACGAGCTGTTCGATCGACGGGTCAGGATTCTGGCTGAGTATGAGTCTCGTGTCTCCAGACTCGAGTTTCGAAACAGGCAGATCGAGGTGGTCGGCGACACGCCTCTCGAGACGTTTGTCACGCGCGACATAGATCGTCAGACGAGCCACCTCCGGTTTGGCGCAGAGTATGATCTTGCCGAGAGGTTCGTCGTCCGCGGCGGAGTGGATCAGTTTGCTTCCGAAGGTTTCAGCGAGTCCCGGCCCAGTACCGGCTTCACGATCGAGCAGCCGGTTGGCAGCTTGTTGGCTCGTTTCGAGTATGCCTTCGTTCTGGAACCTTTTGCAGTGGGCACGATGCACGTAATAGCGATCAAGGTGTACCTCTGATGCAAATCGTGAGCCTTCAACTCAACGATGGGCGGGGTGGAATCGCGGCGGCTTCGAGTACCGCCGCGGCTTGCTGTGCAGCAGTCCTCCTCGCCGTTCTTTGGCTACCTTCTACGGCTTCTGCGCAGGACAGCGGTCTGGCTTTCCTGCAGGTCGGGGTAGATGGCCGAGCAGTCGCGATGGGTGATGCTCAGGTCGCCTCGGCCTCCGGTGCATTCTCGACCTTCTGGAATCCGGCTGGGCTCGTACAGGGCGTTGGAAACTCGGTCGGCTTGTCGCACCACATCTGGATCGGCGATGTCCGGACGTATGCTCTCTCGGGTAGATTTTGGTCGGGTGAGCGCTCCGCCTTCGGTCTCTTCGTGACGTCTTCTTCCAGCGGCGATTTGGAACTGAGGGATCGACCCGGGCCGGCGCAGGGGGTGTTTGAGGCGCAGTATCTTGCCGCCGGTGCATCCTACGGCCGTCGAATTGGACCGGTTCGCACGGGCGCTTCTGTCAAATACCTTTCCGAGGAGATCTTTTCGGAGCGTGCAAGCGGATACGCCTTCGATTTTGGCGGGCAGGCCGACCTCGCTCGCGGTGCGGTGAGCGTGGGGGCAACTCTGCGCAACGTCGGCAAAATGAGCGACCTGAATGCCGAGGCAACGGAGCTTCCGACGACCGTCAGAGCCGGCGTGGAAATTCGTCCGTTTCGCATCCTCACGATTGATGAGGAGTCGCTTCTGGACGTTATCGTCGCCATCGATGTCGCTCATGTCCTTCCTGACGACCGAACGCAGTATCACTTTGGTTTGGGTGCAGAGGTTTTGGACGTACTCGTGATTCGCGGTGGCGCAATGACTAATGACACCGTCCGTGAGTTTACCGGGGGTGTAGGCTTTCGATACGGGCCATTCAATTTCGACTACGGGTTCGTCACCTTCGAATCAGGATTCGGTGGGCCAGGCCACATTCTCACACTGGGGTACGACTGGTAGCCACGTCCAGTCAAATACTTAACGCCGCCTGGCATGGCGCGGGCATACCCCTCGTCTAGTTAATCCCGAGAACCTGCATCAAGTCGGTCAGCCCGGTACCGTTAATTCCCGATCTCGACCGCAGAGCGCACCACAGATCAAGAATCAGCATCTGTACCGCGTGAATGGGGACCGCGATCCAGAAGGACCGGCACCGCCACACGAGTGCCCCCAGAGCGATTCCGCCAATCACCGACAGGATAGTTTCCGGCAACGGCTTGTTGAGGTGAAGTAGTGCAAATGGAATGGTCTGAATGAATATGGCATACAGCCCGAAGACCCGAGCTGTACCGAAGAGCATGAACCCGCGCCAAAGATACTCCCAGCCGACCCAATAGAAGAGAAACAACAGCTCATAGATCACGAAGACCATCCAGTCGAACGATGCGGGTCCGTAGTGTGGATACTTCGATTGAAATTCGGGCGAGCTCGACAGGAACCAGGTTCCGATTGCAACCGCCGGTACGTAGATAGCCGCAAGGAAGACGGCCAGCTTCCAGTCGCCCAACCCGAGCCCTATCTGTGAGGGCTTTTGCTTGAAGACGGTTGTTAGCAGAAGGACCGGCAGAACAAAGCCTAGGATCCCCTGCATGCCAAACCACCAGCCCCATGCGGCGAGGCCTCGCCACTGCTGCGGAAGCAGCGGGCCGAGGTGCTCCCTGAAAAGTGTGCGGCTACCCAGACTTTCCTGCGCGATGACCAGCAGCGGCACGATCGCCAGAATGCAAACGACCTGCCGATCAAGTGAACGAAGAGCCTGAACGGCACGGTTCACCTCATTCTTAATACGCCCAGTCATTCAGTATAAGCCGTTGTTATTGTATGGCATACACGGCCGCCTTATCGTTAAGAACTTGGTAAGCGGCAGCCTTGCTTTGCCACTGTGATGTGCAAGAAAGTAATATCGGTCATCCGCACAGTGCATCAACCACAAGGGTCAACCCCATGTTAAAGGAATTCAAAGAGTTTGCCATGAAGGGCAACATGGTCGACATGGCAGTTGGCATCATCATCGGCGCCGCATTTGGCACCGTGGTGAAGTCACTCGTCGACGACGTCCTCATGCCACTCGTTTCCGGCATCATTGGCACGCCGGACTTCAGCAACCTTTTTGTCGTACTGAAGAACCCGACGGATCAGATGTTCACATCCATCGAAGCGGCCCGCGAGGCAGGTGCTGTCGCCGTCGGATATGGACTGTTCATCAACGCCGTAATCGCCTTTCTCATCGTTGCGTTCGTTCTGTTCCTCATCGTGAAGAATATGAACAAGATGATGGAGGCAAAGAAGGCCGAAGAAGAGGCCGCTCCACCGCCGCCGCCAGAAGTATCGAACGAGGAGAAGCTTCTCGGAGAGATCCGCGACCTCCTTGCGCAGAGAGCCTGATGATCTGGAGCAAAGAGAGAAAGCGGCGGGCCCGGCTCGCCGCTTTTTTTTTGCCCAGGTGAAACAGGATCATCGCCTGGGCACTAAGTACTTCCAGCGAACTGTCCCTACGTTCTGAACCACGCCGCTCCTTCGGCAGCCGTGAAGTGAAACTCTTCTATAAACAATATGGTGAGGGCGACCCTCTCGTAATCCTCCATGGATTGCTGGGAGCCGGCGGTAATTGGCATACGCTCGCGAGGAATCGGTTCAGCGACATTGCTACCGTCATAACCGTAGATCTTCGTAATCATGGTCAGTCTCCTCACGATGCAAGGATGGACTATGAGGCAATGAGTGAGGACGTGATGGAATTGATGGACGACCTCGAACTGTCCTCGGTCAACCTCCTTGGCCACTCAATGGGGGGCAAGGTCGCGATGCAGCTCGCACTGTCCGAGCCTGATCGGCTGAATCGGTTGGTGGTCGTAGATGTAGCTCCCAAGGCGTATGAGAATAGGCATGAGTACATCATACGTGCCCTTCAGTCACTGGACCCGGCCACGTACGACAGCCGCTCGGAAATTGACGAAGCGCTGAAGCGAGACATACCGTCGCTTCCGGTCCGACAGTTTCTGTTGAAGAACCTCAGGTACTCTCCCGAAGACGGGTACTCATGGCTTGTGAACCTCGCAGCTATTGAGCGGTCTTACGATGAGATCGCAGGTCCCGTAACCGCAACGGGAGAGTTTGCCGGTCCGGCGTTGTTTGTGCGGGGAGGGAAGTCAGACTATCTACTTCAGTCCGATGAGGAAGGAATTCGCCTTCTGTTTTCCAATGCGGAGTTCGTCACAATTGAAGGAGCCGGCCACTGGGTTCACGCTGAGTCACCGAACGAATTTGCGGACACTGTGATGGGGTTTCTCACTACGTCATGAAAGAAATTCGCCGCACACTTGATCGCCGAATTGCAGAGTCCATCCTCGTGATGGATGGTGCAATGGGCACCATGATCCAGCGCTACCGTCTGGCTGAGGATGATTTTCGGGGTGATCGATTTCGGGATCACGAGTCCAACCTGAAGGGCAACAACGACCTGCTGAGCCTGGTCCAGCCCGACATGATTCGGGAGATCCATGCAGCGTATCTGGCGGCTGGATCCGAGATCATTGAAACCAACACGTTTTCGGCGACCGCGATTTCACAAGCCGATTACGGCCTGGAATCTCTCGCCTACGAACTCAACGTCGCGTCCGCGCGCATCGCGCGGCAGGCAGTCGACGAGCACTTTGCCGAAACGGGCAGGCGTTGCTTCGTCGCGGGAGCGCTTGGCCCGACCAATAAGACACTCTCGATCTCGCCAGACGTCAATGATCCCGGGTTTCGGGACGTGAGTTTCGATCAGATGGCCGCCTCTTACCGCGACCAGGCGCGAGGCCTTCTGGACGGCGGTTCGGACATACTCCTGGTCGAGACGGTGTTCGATACGCTCAACTGCAAGGCCGCCCTGTTCGCGATCCAGCAACTGTTGCGTGAGAAATCGACGCGCATTCCTGTTATGGTGTCCGGCACCATCGTGGACCTCAGTGGCCGTACGCTGTCCGGACAGGTCCCATCGGCGTTCTGGGTTTCGGTGTCGCATATGCCGGACCTGCTGAGTGTAGGCCTTAACTGTGCACTGGGGTCGTCGCAGATGCGCCCCTTCATCGAGGAGATTTCCGTAGAGGCTCCTATTGCTACCAGCTTGTATCCGAATGCCGGTCTGCCCAACGAGTTCGGCGGATACGACGAGACGCCCGAGTTCATGGCTGATCAGATCCGGCAGTACGCGGCTGATGGTTTCGTGAACATCGTAGGCGGCTGTTGCGGCACGACACCGGACCACATTAGAGCGATGGCGGACGCCGTGTTCGGTCTCGCACCTCGCCAGTTCGCCGAGCCACCGGTAAGGTTGCGGGTTAGCGGTCTCGAGACGCTCGAATTCCGACCTGATCTCAACTTCGTCAACATCGGCGAGCGTACCAATGTGACGGGTTCACGGCGTTTCGCACGACTCATCAAGGAGGATGACTACGAGGAGGCGCTTTCCGTAGCCGCGCAACAGGTTGAAAACGGCGCGCAGATGATCGACGTCAACATGGACGAAGGGCTGCTCGACTCTGAGCAAGCGATGACACGCTTTCTGCAGCTGATCGCATCCGAACCCGACATATCGAAGGTCCCGACTGTAATCGACTCGTCGAAATGGTCAGTGATTGAGGCGGGCCTCAAATGCGTCCAGGGAAAGCCGGTCGTTAATTCGATCAGCCTAAAGGAAGGCGAACATGTGTTTCGTGACCATGCGAGGACGGCTCGTGCCTATGGGGCCGCCGTGATTGTAATGGCTTTCGACGAGCAGGGACAGGCTGACTCACTAGAGCGTCGGATTCAGATCTGCAAAAGGGCATATGACATCCTGGTTGAAGAAGGATTTCCGGCGCAAGACATCATCTTCGATCCTAACATTTTCGCTGTCGCGACCGGTATTCCCGAACACAATCGATACGCCATCGACTTTATCGAGGCGGCGCGCTGGATCAAGGAGAATTTGCCTCATGCGCATGTGTCCGGTGGCGTGAGCAATCTGTCATTTTCATTTCGCGGCAACGATCGCGTGCGCGAGGCGATGCACGCAGCCTTTCTCTACCACGCCATACAGGCTGGCATGGACATGGGAATCGTCAATGCAGGTCAACTCGAGGTGTACGAGGAGATCGATGCAGAACTGCGGGAGCTGATTGAGGATGTTCTCTTCGACCGTCGGCCAGACGCCACCGAGCGTCTCGTGTCGTTCGCCGAGACCGTCGCATCGGTAGAACAGTCTGGTGACGAGAAGGTCCACGAGTGGCGCGCTGCGCCGGTGCGGGAGCGGCTCAAGCATGCTCTGGTCAAAGGAATTGTCGACTACGTCGAGGATGACGTGGCCGAAGCCCACCAGGAGCTGGGTCGCGCCATCGACGTGATCGAGGGCCCGCTCATGGATGGGATGAACGTCGTCGGCGATCTGTTCGGGCAAGGCAAGATGTTCTTGCCACAGGTAGTCAAGAGCGCACGTGTCATGAAGAAGGCGGTGGCGTACCTGACGCCCATCATCGAGCGAGAGACCGCTCTCGACGGGGTCGAGCAGAAGAAACGGACCCGGGTGCTTTTGGCGACCGTCAAGGGCGATGTTCACGACATTGGCAAGAACATCGTCGGGGTCGTTCTCGGGTGTAACAACTTTGACATCGTTGACCTCGGAGTTATGGTTCCGAGTGACCGCATCCTGCGAGAGGCCCGCGAACACGATGTGGATGTGATCGGGCTTAGTGGTCTCATCACGCCGTCACTCGACGAGATGGTTCACGTTGCGCGTGAACTCGAGCGCGAGGGGTTCACGCAGCCGCTGCTGATTGGCGGCGCGACTACATCCAAGGTGCATACAGCCGTCAAGATCGCGCCTGAGTATTCGAAGCCGGTCGTGCACGTTCTCGACGCCTCACGTGGCGTTTCTACGGTCAGCAGCCTTGTTTCGGCCGAACAGCGAGGTTCCTTTGTCGACGGAGTCAATGCGGACTACTCGGACGTCCGGAAGCGTTTTGCTGATCGGGAGGGTGGTCGCGTATACCTGTCCATCTCCGAGGCTCGTGACAACAGGTTCACGTGCGACTGGCAGTCTGTTCCAATCACGCCTCCGGCCGAGCTTGGCGTACATCCCATCGAGCACGTTACCGTCGGACATCTGAGGGAGTTCATAGACTGGACCCCGTTTCTTCAGGCCTGGGAAATCCCGGGCAAGTATCCAGGGGTGCTTAAGGATGAACGCGCCGGCGCCGAGGCAAGGCGACTTCTGGGCGACGCCGAGAAGTACCTCGACGTCATGGCGTCAGAACCGTCTGTCGTGCCGCGTGGCGTTGCCGGCCTGTTTCCCGCGTGCTCAGTGGGCGACGACATCATCGTCTTCTCAGACGCAAGCATGTCGGGCGAGGTGGCGCGGCTTCACACCTTGCGACAGCAGTCGAGGAAGACCACCGGCAGACCGAATCGAGCGCTGGCCGATTTTGTAGCGCCGCGAGAGTCGGGCGTCTCCGATTTTATCGGGGCCTTTGCCGTTACGGCTGGCCATGGCATTGCAGCGCTCGTAGAGCAATTCGAGGCTGAGCTTGACGACTATGCTGCGATTATGGTCAAGTCGCTGGCAGATCGGTTGGCAGAGGCCTTTGCAGAGTGGCTGCACGAGCGAGTCCGGCGTGAGCTGTGGGGCTACTCGCGTAACGAACAACTAACGAACGAAGATCTGATTCGCGAGAAGTACCGCGGCATTCGGCCGGCACCGGGATATCCGGCTCAGCCCGACCACACAGAGAAGCTAACGATTTGGCGGCTCCTGGATGTCGAAGAGGTTGCTGGCATCTCACTTACGGAGAGCCTCGCCATGTATCCGGCTGCGTCCGTGTGCGGACTTTATTTCGCACATCCAAATGCCGATTACTTCAACGTCGGTAAGCTGCAAAAGGACCAGTTGATCGACTACGCGCGACGCAAAGGCGTCGAACTAACCGAGATGGAGCGCTGGCTGGCGCCACGTCTCGCCTACGAACCCCTTCGAGAACCCTTAGACGCTCCTCCGGCTGCCATATGATGCGACTTGCGATCGGATTCGCCTTCCTCATTCTTGCGTTTCCGACGCATCCCACCGCAGCTCAGAATCGAACGTCCACGGCAGTTCGCCCCGGTGTTCGGGTCAACATTTCATACCAGTACTACACTGTTAACGGAACAAGCGTCAGAGAGATTTCGCAGTCTCTGCAGGATAACGGTCCGCGATCTGATGAAGCACTTTTCTACGCGACCACAACCTCGCAAACCGGCTTCTCTTATAGACGCGTAGAGCGGGGCGCCTACTGCAAACTCGAAAATGTAGGAGTTCGAACGGACGTGGTGATGCTCCTTCCTCAATGGGTACAGCGGGATGAGAGTCCCGAGCGGTTGCAAAGAGCATGGGACGCGTTTCTGGACAAACTCATAACCCACGAAGGTGAGCACTACCGTATTGTGGACGAGTCGACAACGCAACTCTATCAAGCGCTCACAGGAATGCGGGCTGATGACTGCGCCATGCTCGACAGCCAGGCCAAGGCAACGGTAGAGGAGATATCCGCGCAGCAGACCGAACTCAACCTCCGGTTCGACAGGGAAACGGGCCACGGCATGGACGATGGTGCGGTTTGGCCCCCGAAGAGATACTACGAAAATCCGTAAGCCGGCGTCCGGGATCATGTAGCGAATTCCTTATTATAACGGCGGCCTTACGGCCATCGTTCATCAGTCAGGACCAGCTTCTTACCCGGAATGACGAACCTCACCACCTTGAGCGTGCCGCGAAGGGCCGCTATCGATCAGCTTCATCAGGATCGGGCTTCGGCGAGCCTTCAGATCGCAGGCATCGTGACGTTCTGCCTACTGACCGTGCTCGGCGCACAGGTTCGGATTTATCTTTGGGAGGTGCCGTTCACTCTTCAGACCGTTGCCGTCTACGGAAGCGGCCTCTACCTCGGCTGGCGGAACGGCATGGTGTCGCAACTGCTGTATCTTACCCTCGGACTGTTATTTCCTGTATATGCCGGGGACGGCTATGGACCCGCGTACCTCCTCGGAGCTGCCTCGGCAGGTTATCTGTTCGGGTTTCCCGTTGCAGCGGCCGTGGTAGGCGCCGTGTCAAAGAGATGGAATAGCCTCACTGGCAGCGTCCTTTCGATGGCTGCGGGATCGGTGTGTTTGTTCTCTCTCGGAGTACTCTGGCTGCATTTTGCGGCCGGTCACGAAACGTGGATCGAATCGATTGACAAAGGATGGCTACGCTTCATTCCCGTTGACATTCTCAAGGTCCTCCTGCTCGGCATGGTCTATACCGGCACGCGAACGTTCAGAGCCGACTAGGGACCAGCCGAAACGTTTCAAATCAGGAAGCCAATATGCAAGGGTACCGCGGATGCGGTGCCCTTTTTGCATTGAAAGGAGTAGTGCCCGAAACAGTAGGAACACCGCACCAAGGGGTCCTTTTAATTCGTTCGATCAGCACGCGGGACACACATGATCAGGAAATCAGACATTTTGATGACACTTGGGCTAATTGCCGGTACGGTGTTAGTCATCGGTCACTCGCCCACGGTATGGGCACAGGCGGACGGGTCCTCGTCGGTACTGTCAGATCCGTATGTGCGGGACGTTGGCAAGACAGGTCTCGACCATCTGTACAACCTGGAGTTTGACCGGGCGCGGGCGGCGTTCGACCAAATCGATACCAGGTATCCCGGTCATCCCATCGGCCCGTTCATGAAATCCCTCACCACCTGGTGGGAGATCCTTCTCGATATCCAGGACACGAGCCACGATCAGGCTTTCTATTCGGCGATGGACGAGGTCATTGAGCGCTCTGACCGGTTGCTGAAGCGCGACGAGAAGGATGTCGATGCGATGTTCTTTAAGGGCGCGGCACTCGGTTTTCGGGGTCGCCTGCGATCCAATCGTGGGGACTGGTTCAAGGCGGCGATGGACGGAAAGAAGGCGATGGACTATGTATTGGGAGTACCAGAGCTGGAGAAGCAGAATCCGGACTTCTCTTTTGGCAAAGGCATCTACGATTATTTCGCGGCGGTCGTCCCGGAGAAGCACCCTTTCGTTAAGCCGGTGATGGTCTTCTTCCCAAAAGGCGATCGGGAGCGTGGTCTGGCCGAGATGAAACACACGGCAGAAAACGGCCACTTTATCAAGGCGGAGGCCGCCTACTTTCTTCTGCAAATCAACTACCTGTACGAGCTTGACTTCGACGAATGCGTACGGCACGTAACGTGGCTGCGCGAGCAATATCCGCGAAATGCGTTCTTTCATGGTCTCGAGGGGCGCGTATACGCCCGCTGGAACCGCTGGGATCGATCGGAAGAGATCTTTCGTGAGATCGTCGAACTCTTCAAGCAGGGTCAGACGGGTTACAACGCCGCCCTTGCAGAGCAGTCGCTATACTATCTTGCCCGACGCGAGATGAGCAAGCGCGACTTCGAATCTGCGCTTACGTATCTGCACCAGCTCGAGGCGCTCGCGGCACGCAATAACGACGATTCGTACTTCAAGGTGATGGGACGACTCAGGCAGGGGATGGCATACGACGCGATGGGCAGGCGCCAGACGGCGACTGCCCGGTATCGCGAGGTCCTTAAGATGAAGGAGCACGCACGATCGCGCGAGAACGCCGAACGATACCTCAAGAGACCGTACCGCGGATAGGACATATGAAGTTCGTCTATTCCGAATGGCAGGCGCGTCAAGGGGCGGCGTCAGAGTTCCAGCAGCTTCTCGATCTCTTTCTTCAGCTGCTTGAATACACGGCGGGAGATGCGGGTGAGGCTTTGCGATGGTTGACGGCGCTCGACGAGCAACACGACATCACACGGGACGGTATGGGCATAGGCGACTTCATAGAGGAGCTCAAGAAGCAGGGCTATCTCACGGAGGATGTTGATGCAGTTGTTCAGATCACGGCACGTACCGAACGAACGCTGCGCCAGCGGTCGTTGGAAGAAATCTTCCGATCACTGCGCAAGGGAAAGCGTGGAAGGCACAAGACGCCCTTCTCAGGCGCCGGGGATGAGAGGCAGCCGGAAACCCGCCCCTGGCAGTTCGGGGACGATGTAAACCAGCTGGATCTCACGGGAACGTTGTCGAACGCGTTTCATCGATGCGGTACCGGGGAGTGGAGTCTCGCTGAAGATGATTTTCAGGTCTATGAGACGGATCATCAGACCAGCGTGGCGACCGTCTTGATGATCGATCTTTCGCACTCGATGGTCCTCTATGGTGAGGATCGAATTACGCCTGCTCGGAAGACCGCACTTGCTCTTTCGGAATTGATCATGACGCGCTACCCGAAAGACACGCTGGACATCGTCGCCTTCGGGAACGATGCCTGGGAGGTATCGGTGGCGGATCTCCCTTACCTACAGGTCGGGCCCTACTATACGAACACGCGAGCGGGCTTGGAGCGCGCGCGAGATATCCTGCGCCGGCGCAAGAATCGCAACAAGCAAGTCTTCATGATCACAGATGGCAAGCCCAGTTGCCACATTGAATATGGCCGTATGTATCGTAACGCCTTCGGCCTTGATCGGCGTATCGTAAACAGGGTGCTGGATGAGGCGACGCGGTGCAGACGCGAGCGCATCACGATTACTACGTTCATGGTTGCGCGCGACCCGTACCTCCAGCAGTTCGTCCACAAACTGACGGAGGCGAATCAGGGCAGGGCGTATTACGCGTCACTCGACAATCTCGGATCGTTCATTTTCGAGGACTACGTACGCAATCGCCGTCGCCGCGTACGCTGATGAGCGAGTAGCCGCCGGCAGGCAGGTCCCGAATGCCCGAAGTTCCACCCAAGAAATCGCTCGGCCAGCACTTCCTTGTTGATCCGAATACGGCCCGCAAAATCGTAGAGTCACTTCAGGCAGGCGAGAACGACGCGGTCGTTGAGATCGGTCCGGGGCTGGGGGCGCTAACAGGTTTCCTGGTCGAGCGGCATCGTGACATCACTGCGATTGAAATCGATGAACGGGCAGCCGATCATCTGCGCGCCGAACACCCCAACCTCGTACTTCGAACCATGGACGTGTTGAAGGTCGACTGGTCCAGTATTGCGGCCGATAAGGGGAGGCCGCTGCATGTCATCGGCAATCTCCCGTACAACATATCGAGTCCTATCCTCTTCGATCTCTTCGAGTCCGCTCAATACCTCGCCGAGGCCGTGGTTATGATGCAGCTTGAGGTCGCCCAGCGACTCGTCGGAGTGCCTCGTACAAAGCAGTATGGCATCCTCAGCGTCGCTGCGCAGCTTGTTTCGAAGCCCGAACTCCTGTTTCGCGTGTCTGCGAACGTGTTCCGGCCGAGGCCGTCGGTCACCAGCGCGGTGGTTCGGTTGGCCTTCGCCGATGTGGATAGACGCGTTCGCTACAAAGGGCAGCTGCAACGCGTGATACGGACGGCATTCAACCAGCGTCGGAAGACACTCCGCAATAGCCTGAAGAGCATCACGCTAGAGATGGGCGTCGAGTTGCCGGAGCAATGGTCATCGAAGCGCGCCGAGGAACTGGCGCCCGAAGAGTTTGTAGCGTTGACACGCTATCTTACGCGCTGATTTGCATCGGTCTACCCTCGACGAACGGATTGCATGGAGCCGGACAAGAACATAACGGAAGGAGATGCAGTGGCGCAGATCGTTCCCTCGCAGATTGAGGTGGACGGTGAGCTTGCGGACAATGTCCAGGCACTCGTAGAGGAGGGTCAGCGCGGCATGGTCCTCAATCTTGTGACCGACCTGCATGCCGCCGATCTCGGCCGCCTTCTGGAGCACCTGCCGTCAGACCGAGCGCGCACGCTTTTCCATTGGCTGTCTACTGAGCAGGGCGGTGAGGTTCTTCCCGAGCTGGAGGATGATTTTCGCGCCATTCTGCTCGAGGAGGTTCGGTCCGAGCGCATTAGCGCTCTGTTGGACGAGATGCCTACCGATGACGCGGCTGACGTGCTCGCGGACCTGCCGGCCGAGGTCGTCGAGGAGGTGCTCCCTGCACTAGAGGCCAAGGAAGAGCTCACCGAGCTTCTTGCCTACGATGAGGAGAGCGCTGGCGGCATTATGGGCACCGAGTTTGTCGCGGTGCCGGCGGACTGGACAGTCGAACAGGCGACCGAGGAGGTTCGGCGCCAGGCCGAGCACGTTGAGCCCATCTATGCCGTGTTCGTGGTTGATGCGGACCAGGCTCTGGTAGGTGGCGTGTCGTTGAAGAGGCTGCTGCTGTCCAAGCCGGAGGCCCGAATGGGCGATGTTCTTGATACCGACGACCTGTCCGTTCTGGCCGCCCTCGACCAGGAAGAGGTGGCTCGCATCATGGAGCGATATGATCGCGTTTCGCTTCCCGTGATCGACGAACTCAAGCGTGTGATCGGCCGAATCACGATCGATGACATCGTCGACGTCATTCGTGACGAGGCGGAAGAGGATATCCAGCGAATGGTTGGTGTGGCGGGAGGCGAGGAACACACCGATTCGGTCGTTCGCGTTTCGCGTGGTCGGCTGCCCTGGCTGCTTACGGGGCTCTTCGGTGCCGGCATCTCGGCCTCGATCATCGCGTACTTTGATCAGACGTTACAGCAGGCCGTGGTATTGGCCTCGTTTATTCCAATCGTCCAGTCCACAGCGGGAAACGCAGGGATCCAGAGTTCAGCGATCGCTGTGCAGGGGCTGGCGTCAGGCGACGTCTGGACCAGCGATCTTTTGAGGCGAATCGGCAAGGAGTTGCTCGTCGCAATCATTAACGGATTGGCGCTTGCCGTCGCGCTGGCTGCCGCCGTACTGCTGCTCATGGATGCTCCGTCGACGTCGGTCCTGGCGTTTACTGCGGGCCTTTCACTTGTGATCGTGATCGTACTCGCAACGACTATCGGCGCAACCGTACCGCTGGTTCTCGACCGGATTGGCATCGATCCGGCCCTCGCAACAGGACCGTTCATCACGGTCAGCAATGACATCATCGGGATCAGCGTGTTCTTTGTTCTGGCGACGCTAATCTACCTTTCGTGAGGGCGCGAGAGGGCTGACAGGATGATGCCGTGGCTTCCGATGGCCGTGCCGCGGCTCCGCGGAACCGGGATAGGCGTCTTTCAACCGGCCGTCGGTTGGGCGGTCACGATTATCACGAACGCTCGTGGGCCTGCCAAGTAACGACGAGGTCGTTCAGTGCTTCCACGAGTCGCCGTATGCGGCGGCTATTTACGCCAAAATCCCAACCGCCAAACCGGCTCGCGCTTC
>JBFIPX010000002.1:0-60735 GCA_041609895.1 Rhodothermales bacterium | reverse complement strand
TACGTGATCCTGGAGCACTTCGCAGAGGATCGCGAAGAGCGCGAGCTGGCGGAGTACCGGATGACCGAGGGTAAGCCTGGGATGATGCTCTGGAACAACCAGAACTTTTTTTATAACGAGGCGACGATGGGCTACCATTCCAATGGAAAGTCCAACTTTGCCGGTGTGTACTACGGTGCTGGTGGCCGTGGCTTCTCCGTGCCACATCTCATTTCCTACATGGAGAGTCACGACGAACAGTGGCTGATGTTCAAGAACATCGCGTTTGGCGCTTGCGAACGTTCGCCCACCGGGGGTGCTGCCTGTGACCCGAGTCTGCCGGAGAACTTCGGCACGTACAACGTTCGTGACCTCAACATGGCCCTCGACCGCATGAAGATGGCCGGCGCCTTCTTCTTCACCATTCCCGGCCCCAAGATGATGTGGCAGTTCGGCGAGCTGGGTTACGGTTATGGTCCTAGAGGTCGGGAATGCCTAAGGCCGGGTGACGGGACGCTGGGTGACTGTCCAACCGGTACGGCCGACAGAACAGATCCGAAGCCTATCCGGTGGCAGTACCGTGACGACCCCCTGCGCGAGCGCCTCTACAAGACGTGGTCGGCAATCATCAATCTTCGTCGAAACCATGAGGTGTTCACGAGCCTGGATACGGATGCCACGCTAGCAGTGGGCGGCGCCGTCAAGCGAATCAGCCTCACGCATCCCAGCATGAACGTGACGATCGTCGGCAACTTCGACGTAGTCGAAAGAGCCGTCAATCCGGACTTTCAGAGCTCAGGTACCTGGTACGATTTCTTTTCGGGAACGAGTATCGAGGTCGCGGATCCAGGCGCCTCCATTACGCTGGCGCCCGGTGAGTTCCACATCTACACGGACGTACAGGTTGATACGCCCGAACCCGGACTGATCACGGTCGGGGTGGAGGAGGGTGATTTCAATGAACTCCCTGCAACGGTTTCGTTTGAGACACCGTATCCCAATCCGTTCGCAGAGACAGCGACCCTACGGTTTCAGATTCCCGATGCACGACACGTGCGCATCGATGTGTTCGACGTGCTCGGTAGACGGGTGGCCACCATCGTCGATGAAGCGTTGGGAGCAGGCGGACATCTTCGGGAGTGGAATGCAAACGGCCATCCGAGTGGAATGTACATCGTTCGATTCGAGGCTGGTAGGGAGGTGATTACAACCAGTCTATTGAGAGTCGCGCAATGAAGTGTACATTTTTGTTCGGATTTGTTTTTGTCTCGCTGATTGCGGCTGGCTGCGAAGCGACACGAGGCGGAGAGGGACGGCAGAGAAGCGATGTTCCCACCGTTCCTGACTGGGCGGCGGACGCTGTGTTCTATCAGATCTTCCCCGAAAGATTCAGGAACGGCGACCCGAGCAACGATCCGACACGAGAGTCGCTGGACGAACCACACACGGTGCCTGAATCGTGGCGCGTGAGCAGCTGGACCGGCGACTGGTACGCTCGATCCGACTGGGAAAAAGCCATGTCGGATGATTTCTATGAGCCGCTGCGTCGCCGCCGATATGGAGGCGATCTTGCCGGTGTAATCGAAAAGCTCGAGTATCTTGCTGACCTCGGGATAAACACGATCTACTTCAATCCGCTGTTCTACGCGCGTTCACTCCACAAATACGACGGCAACACATACCACCACATCGATCCTTATTTCGGTCCCGACCCTGACGGCGACCTACAGATGATGGCAGAGGAGACTGCGGACCCCGAGACCTGGCAATGGACGGCCGCGGATAGTCTATTCCTCGAGCTTCTCGCGGAGGCAAGTGGACGTAACATCCGTGTCGTGATCGACGGGGTATGGAATCACACCGGCCGCGACTTTTTCGCGTTCGTGGATGTGCGCCAACGCGGAGAAGAGTCGCCCTACAAGGACTGGTACATCATACACAGCTTTGATGACCCGGCCACGCCGGAAGACGAGTTTGATCACCAGGGCTGGTGGGGACACAAGCCGCTGCCGGAGTTCGCCGACACGCCAGACGGAAAGGACCTGCATCCGGGCCCCAAGAAATACGTTTTCGATGCTACTCGCCGATGGATGGACCCTAACGCAGACGGCGATCCCTCCGATGGCATCGCCGGTTGGAGACTCGATGTCGTGCCCGACATGCCGATCGGGTTTTGGGCTGACTGGAACGCTTACGTGCGTGGTATCAACCCGGACGCGTATACGGTCGCAGAGATCTGGCACGATGCGGCTGGCGATGTGCGCCGCGGCGGCTTCTCCAGTACAATGAACTACCATGCATTTGCCATGCCGGTCAAAGGCTTTCTTGTGGATCGGCAGGTATCCGGATCGGAGTTCGTGGACATGCTAAAGGACCGCGCTGCGATTTATGACGCTCCGAATCGGTTCGCGCTACTCAACCTGGTCGATTCGCATGACACCCCGCGCATCGCGTCGATGATCGTCAACAGGGAGTCGAGATATACGGAGCCTGACGTGTTCGACTACGACCGCGACGGATGGGGTGGCGAACCGAGCTATGATGTCCGTAAGCCCAATGAGATGGAGCGCCGCATTCAACGTATGATCGCGTTGGTGCAAGCCACGCACGTGGGGGCGCCGATGATCTACTACGGTACCGAAGCCGGAATGTGGGGCGCGGACGACCCGGACGATCGCATGCCGACCACGTGGGACGACATGCAGTTTGATGTACAGGCTAGCCATCCCTACGGTCGGACCCGTCCGGCGGACACCGTGGCCTTTGACCACGAACTCTTTGCATTCTATCGAAGAGCGTTTGGCGAGCGGCACGGCAGGGAGGTGCTTCGGCGCGGCGGGTTCGACGCGATTGGAACCAGCGACTCCGACGGTGTGGCGGCCTTCGTCCGCCGCCTCGAGAGTGATGCTGCGGTGGTCGTAATGAATCGCGACGAAGATGCGCAGACCATCGAGATGGAAAAGTCGGCTATTGGATGGACCGGCGCTTCGGTGGCCCTCTCCGCATCGGCAGACGGCGATGTCCGCGTCTCAGACGACGGCGTGACGTTGGCCGTCGAGCTACAGCCACTTACAGCTGCGCTGCTGGTCGAGTCGGACTCGTCCCCAGTCCCGTCGGGAGCCGATGAGTAAGTCCGCGTCACGGCTCGCATTGTGTGGACTGACACTTCTAGTGGCAGGCTGCGCGAGTGCTCCGGACGTACCTAGAATCAGGATCTGGCACCAGAAAATTGGTCCGGAGCGTCTCTTCTTTGAACGGGTTATCGCGGAATACAATGAAGCGAACGACGACCACGTCGTTGAAGTACTCTACCGCGAAAACGAAGAGGCGAGAAATCTCTTCGTGATCGCCTCGGTCGGAGGCAAGGGTCCCGAGTTGCTGTTCGGTCCGTCGGACAACGTATCCGTGCTGGCGCTTACCGAGTCCATCATGCCCATCGACCGCGTACTGCCGGGCACGTATCTGTCGCAGTTCAACGACGAAGGGCTCATTCGCTGGAACGACAGGCCATGGATGCTCGCCGACCAGGTCGGCAACCACCTGATGTTCGTCTACAACAAGCGATTCATTACGGAGCCGCCCGAGACCCTTTCGGAAATGATCGCGTTGCTGACTGAGATCAAGGAGCGGCCGGATGTCACGTATGGGCTGACGTGGAACTACACGGAGCCGTTCTTCTTCCTCCCGTTTTTGACCTGCCATGGCGGTTGGGTCATGGACGACGAGGGCCGTCCCTCTTTGAATACGAAGGCTACCGTCGACGCCATACAACTGATTCTCGACCTACGCGACAAATACCGGCTGATTCCCGGCACCACCGACTACGACACGGCGGAGGCAACCTTCAAGGAAGAGCGCGTTCCCGCCATTATTAACGGACCCTGGTCGTGGACCGGATATGAACAGTCGGGTATTGACTACGGCCTTGCTCGCATCCCGATGAACGCCGACACCGGCCTGTGGTGCGCCCCGGTCGTGTCTTCCAAGGGATACAGCGTCAATGTGAACGTTCCTGACGAGAAGCTGCCTTTCGTGCGCCGCGTGCTCGAGTATCTCACAAGCCCGAAGATGCAGGCCGCGATGGCTCGCGAGCTTTCGACGATTCCGGTTATTACGGAAGTGCGTCAATCAGAGGTTATGAACGAGAACCCGCTTCTTGAGCGATCTCTTTCACAAATCGAAGTGAGTCGTCCGATGCCCATCGACCCCAAGATGCGGCAGATATGGGATGGGATGCGGGGTCCGTACCAGTTGATCATGAATGGTGCCGTGACCCCACGGGAAGGCGCCGAGCTTATGCAGCGAGAAGTGGAGAAACGAATCGCCGACACCTTCTTGTGATTACAACTGATCGTACGTGGCAATCTAAGTGGCCCATTGAACCAGCCATCATCCTGATTGGAGTTTGTAAGCAACCATAGCGAGAAGCGTCAGGCGCGAATGTTCCTGCTGTTCCTGCTTGCGCCAACTGTCGTGCTGGTGTTAGCGGTCGTCGCCTATCCATTCATGTTCAACGTGGTGTTGTCCCTGTCGAACATGAACATCTACCACATCAGAGACTGGGAGGTAGTCGGGCTTCAGCAGTACTTCGCCGTATTTCAGGAGCCGAAGTTCTGGGAGATACTCTTCAAGACGGTCGTCTGGACGGGAGTGAACATCGTATTTCATGTCGTCATCGGCGTGTTCCTTGCCGTGCTTCTGCACCAGAAGTTCGTCGTTGGCAAGCCGGCATGGCGGGTGCTTTTGATTCTCCCGTGGGCGCTTCCGCAGTACATCACTGCGTTGACCTGGCGGGGGATGTTCAACTATGACTATGGAGCGATCAATCTCCTGATCACCAAGTACATGAATCTATCTCCGGTAGAGTGGCTTACGTCTCCTTTCGAAGCCTTTGCCGCCGCCATTCTCACGAATATCTGGCTGGGATTTCCTTTCATGATGGTGATTGCGCTCGGTGGATTGCAGTCGATTCCGGCCGAGCTTTACGAAGCGGCCGACGTGGACGGTGCATCCGCGTGGAAGAAGTTCTGGAACGTAACCGCGCCGCTCTTGAAACCGGTCATGCTTCCGGCGATCACCCTCGGCATCGTTTGGACTTTCAATAACATTAATGTCGTCTGGCTGGTGTCGAACATGGGAGAGCCCAATGATCAGACGCACATCCTGGTATCGTTCGTTTACAAGGCGGCATTCAACGCGTATCGCTTTGGTTGGGCGGCGGCGTTGTCGATGGTGATTTTCGTGATCCTGTTCACCTTCAGCCAGGTGTTGCTCAATCGCACGAAGGCGACGGAGGCTGCGTACTGATGAACAAAAACGCCAACGCAAAGCGGCTCGGCGGGATCATCGGTACCTACGCGGTGCTGATCATCTTTGCGGCCATATCGATCTATCCTGTTTCACGCATTGTGACCATCTCGCTGCGGCCGGGGGATCAGCTTCTTTCGACGTCCTTGGCAATCATTCCGGATGGGGCTTCGCTGCGCAATTACGTTCACCTTCTTACCGAGACACAGTTTCTCCGGTGGATGTTGAACTCGCTATTGGTCTCGTTTGTCGTGACGGTAACGGGGGTAGCCTTTGCGTCTACGGCGGGCTATGGTCTGTCGCGATACAAGTTTGCCGGCAAAGGTGCCATGCTGAGTGGCTTGCTGGTTACGCAGATGTTTCCTGCCACGATGCTGCTGTTGCCTCTGTATGTCGTGCTGATCAAACTCCAACTGCTAAACTCGTACCTGGGAATCGTAATCATCTATACCGCGACAGCACTGCCGTTTTGCGTCTGGCAGATGAAGGGTTACTACGACACGATTCCGTTCGCCCTCGAAGAGGCCGCGCGAATCGACGGTGCAACTCCCTGGCAAACTTTTCGAAAGGTGATTTTCCCTCTCGCGGCGCCGGCGCTCGTGATAACAGCGCTGTTCTCGTTCATGACTGCGTGGAACGAGTATGTCGTGGCTAACGTCGTCCTGCAGGACACCGAGTTGTATACCCTGCCGCTGGGTCTGAAGATGTTTCAGGGCAGCATGCAGACGCAGTGGGGTTTGTATGCAGCAGGGTCACTTCTGGTATCCGTGCCTGTCGTCGTGCTATTCCTTGTGCTCAGCAGATTTCTGATTTCGGGGTTGACGCTCGGCGCGGTGAAAGGATAGCGGCACGAACGTAGTAGGCGCGCGCTGCCAAACGATTCGCCCGCAGGACCAAGGAGGGTTTTCACCGGTCGTGTCCCGTCCGCCACCGCCGCGGCCTGAAAAGCAAACCGGCCGGAGCAATAAGCACGTTGTAGAGGGCATAGGTTAGGTCCCACACTGGATGTAGCGCCATCAAATCTTTCTCTTGAAGATGAGTCGCGGCATGCCGCAACACCAAGTGCTGTACAGCGAGCCGTATCAGTAGACAAGCGACGCCGATCCATCCGACGACCAGCGGCGCAAGCCACATTGCCGCACCACTTATCTGAAACGCAGCAATGTGCGCTTGGGCCCCTTTCGGATAGTACCTCCCCGCTGACGTATGTCGGTGTTTCTGTCGAAACCACGACGCCCACGTCGCGGGCGCCGGACTTGGTACGAAGCTGTCCGCTCCGAACATGTGGACGACCCCAGCACCATTCCGAACGGCCGTCTGCAAGAATAGATCGTCGTCGCCGCTTAGTGAGTGCATCGTGGTCGCCAGGCCGCCCACGCGTTCAAACAGTCTCCGCGGATAAGAGATGTTCCGCCCGACCGCCATGTACGGCCGACCAAGTCCGCAAGCCGCCGCCGTAAGGAACGCTGTCACGAAGTTCTCGAATCTCGCCACCCGGTTCAGTACACCGGGCTCGTTATCGTACGGTCCGTGGCCAATCACGATGCGGTCGACGTATTGCCCTTCGTAGTGCCGGATCACCTGCCAAAGCCAGCCACGGCAAGGACGACAGTCGGCGTCGGTGAGCGCGATCAATGGATGTTTCGCGGCATCGACTCCAGCAGAGATGGCGTGCTTCTTTCGCGGCTCGACAGGTTCTACCGCAATGAGCCTGATGCGCGCATCGCCGGCCACGTGATTGCGAACAACATCTTCGCTCGCGTCCGTTGACGCGTCATCGACGATAATAACCTCGAAATCAGAATAATCCTGGTCTCGCAGCGAAGTCAGCAGCCCGTCAAGGTTGGCCTCTTCGTTTCTGGCTGCAACGACGACGGATACGGCAGGTGCCTGGACCGGGTCTCCACCCGCGACCGCCTGTGCCGAGCGCGAAACCGAACGTCGAAAACCCGCGCCCAGTCTGATCCAGTAGACGAGTTGAACGACGAGGAGCAGTGAGAATATTGCGAATATCGTAGTCAGGACCCGAGAGACACGCAGTCTGGAACGTTCATCAGGGATGAGCAGTCAATGTGTATCTTCGAAGCAAACAACGAATCGAACCACGCGAATGGCTGGCGGGACAGACACATTGATGGAAGGGAGAGGCTGGCCCAGGCTAGGCCGGTTCTGGACCTTTCCCAATATACTGACCCTCAGCCGCCTCGTACTCGTGGTGGTCGTGACGTACCTGATCCTCACCGATGGATCGCTTCCGTGGCTGTTCACGCTGATAATCATTGCCATCGCCACGGACTGGTTCGACGGGCGGGTAGCGCGCTGGTCGCATACTGTCTCGGAGTGGGGCAAGGTTCTGGACCCGTTCGTCGACAAACTCTGTGCGGGTGCAGTCGTTCTCGCCCTGTTTATCAAGGGTTGGCTGCCGGGCTGGTTCGTGATGCTCCTCGTGGCGCGCGATGTACTCATCCTTTTGGGAGGACTCATACTCGCGAGGAAGACGGGGCGTATCGTCGTTAGCATGTGGTCGGGTAAGGTAGCGGTGACCGCGCTAGCCGTCACGGTCCTCGCCGCTCTACTCCGCGCTGATCCTCCCGTGATGGCGTTCTGCATCTGGACCACCTCAGGACTGCTGGTGTATTCGTATCTCCGCTACATGAGACGGTACTTCCGGCTGCTGCGGTCGGGGCCGCTGCCCGTCATGAATGTCGACGTAGTTGCTGAATCGGAACCGGACGGCATTGAAGCGGCGTAAGCTTGAGGACCTCCCGTCTTTTCCCTTCGGAGTGGCGGAAAGGTTACCGCCTCCGAGCGCCCGGCAAACCACACCACGCGAACGACGAACCCAACGGAACCGGATAAAGAGAGCTACTAGATGGCGTTATTCAGCAAGGCACAGGCCGCAGACGCAGAGCAGGAGAAGCTGGCCGAGGGATTGGAGAAGACACGATCGAGCATCTTCGGCAAGCTCAACCGGATCATGCGCGGAAAGGATCAGGTCGACGACGCGGTCCTTGACGACCTCGAGGAACTCCTGGTAACGAGCGATGTCGGCGTACAGACCACAGTCGACATCATCCGCCGCGTCGAAGCCCGGGTGGAACGCGACAAGTACGTGTCGAACAAGGACCTCCAAGCGTTGATTCGTGACGAGATCGCCGGCCTTCTACAGGACAGCGCGCCGGACAGGCCGGCGGATTTCGATGCCCCACTTCCGAATCGCCCGCACGTCATCATGATCGTAGGAGTTAACGGCGTGGGAAAGACAACGACCATCGGCAAGATAGCGGCCCGTTACCGGGCGGCGGGCCGCACGGTCCTGCTCGGTGCTGCAGACACTTTCAGGGCCGCCGCTATCGAGCAGCTCGAGGTGTGGGCGGAAAGGGCCGAGGTCGAACTCGTTAAGCAGAAGCACGGATCCGATCCCGCCGCCGTCGCTTTCGACACACTGGCATCGGCCACCAGCCGAAATGCTGACGTCGTCATCATCGACACGGCCGGTCGACTTCACACGAAGGGGGGTCTCATGGATGAGCTGTCGAAAATCAAGCGCGTCATGGATCGACAGGTTGCCGGTGCGCCTCACGAGGTACTCTTGGTTCTCGACGCTTCAACAGGTCAGAACGCGATTCGGCAGGCACAGGAATTTACCCGAAGCGTGGACGTAACCGGGCTCATTCTGACCAAATTGGACGGCACGGCCAAGGGGGGTATCGTGATTGGCATTTCAAACGAATTCGGAATACCCGTAAAATATATCGGCGTTGGCGAGGGAATCGGCGACCTTCAGGTCTTTGATCGAAGCCGTTTCGTCGATGCTCTTTTTGGCTGAAACAGCCGTGCCATTCGATCTTCCGTTAGTACCATTCGTGGGTTTTATTGTACAGTCTGTGTCCACCCACCTCTCGTTCTTGCCCGATTTGGCGATATTACCCATTGTGAGCCCCGGCGCTAATGCTTTCGGGGCTGTGTTTTGGTCATGACGCGGATTCATCCGAGATGATGTATCGCAAACTGATACGGTTCCAAATTGCGGCTTTGACGGTTGTTTTCCTGCTTCTAGCGGGAATTCGACCAGCGGCAGGCCAGCTGGCCACAGTCGAGTTCGACGTGGCGGCGGTGTGCACGAAAGCACCGGCTGATCCGGCCCAGGCCAAGGTTGACTTCTACGTCAAGGTCCCATATCGGAAACTCGAATTCAATTCTTCGCCGAGAGGCTTTGTTGCTCGCTATCAGGTGAGCGCTGAAATCGTCGAACTCGGAGGGGATGGGTTACTGGGCAATAAGGTTGAAAAGCCCATCTGGGATCGCACCCTTAGGCTTGCCAATCATGCAGACACCGAGCGTAGAGACCTGTACGATCTGACGACCCACTCGCTCGAGCTGTCACCCGGCAACTACCTGGTGGAGCTCTCGGTCGTAGATGAGGCCTCGGGCGACGCATTCGTCCGTGAGCTGCCCATCAAGGTTCGCGACTTTGACCGCCCGACGGCCGTAAGTGACCTCCTCCTACTGGAGGAATATGACGGCGATAGAAATATTATTCTGCCGAGCGTTTCCAACCGTTTCGGGACCGAACGACTCGGTTTCTCGATGATGTACGAAGTGTACCTCGATCGACCGCAGTCAGTCCGTATATCCCGGCAGGTGTTTCAAACTGCCAATACGATTTTGGGCGAGCAGGCCAGTTCCGAGCCGATCAAAAGCGGGAGTGTGTACGTGGACGGGGACACAAACTATATCGATGCACCTCGCAGCCAGCATATCGTTACGATTCCTATCACCGATCTGCAGCTTGGACAGTATCTGGTCCGCGTGACGGTCGAGGACAGTGAGGGTAATGTCTTGGACGTTTCAGACGAGACGTTTACGATTGATTGGAAGGGCCTGGCTGAACATATCAGAGACATCAATGATGCGATCTCGCAGCTGATCTACATCGCCCAGCCGAAAGAGATTCGACACTTGAAAGCTGGCGAGACCGACGCAGAACGGTTGTCGCGATTCATCGACTTCTGGAGGCGACGCGATCCGACTCCGGGCACACGACGCAACGAACGCATGGAGGAGTACTACTACCGTATCTCGCATGCGAACGAACGCTACGGCACTCTCACCGACGGGTGGAAGACGGATCGTGGGCAGGCCGTCGTCTTGTTCGGCGAGCCGGACTATATCGAACGACATCCCTACAACTTTAACGTAGAGCCATACGAGATCTGGTACTATTACCGCATCGGAAAGAGATTCATCTTCGTTGACCGTACAGGCCTCGGGGATTACGAAATTCTCATTCCGATCTGGGACGAAAGGACCCGAATCCGTTGACGCCTCCTGGCTGTATTGCCCGAACTTTCACTGCAAAAGGGATGCTTGCTCTGGCGAGCATCCTTTTTTTGTGTGCATCAGTCCTTACACCGCTCTTCACGACGCGACAATGGGCCTCCGTATCATCTTCATGGGCACCCCGGACTTCGCTGTTCCTTCGCTGGAACGCCTCGCCGAAGCCGGATACACGCCCGTTGCCGTCGCCACAGCTCCAGACCGACCGAAGGGCAGAGGGCGTAAGGTCAGCGCGTCGCCCGTGAAGCAAGCGGCGGAACGACTCGGAATCAGGACCATCTTGCAGCCCGAATCCGTGAAGGATCCGGAGTTCGCGGAGGAGATAGCCCGGCTCGAGCCAGACATCATTGTCGTGGTGGCCTTTCGTATTCTTCCGCCTGCTGTCTATGAGCCTGCGCGTCTTGGCGCTTTCAATTTGCATGGGTCGCTGCTGCCGAGGTTTCGCGGCGCCGCACCCATTCACCATGCCGTCCTGTCGGGGGAGACAAAGACCGGGGTCACCACGTTCTATCTCAAGAAGCTGGTGGACACGGGTGACATGATCCTGCAGCGGGATATGGACATAGGGCCCGAAGAAACGACCGGCGATGTGCACGACCGGATGATGATTTTGGGGGCGGAGGCAGTTCTGGAGACCGTCCGCCTGATCGAGTCGGGTCAGGTTCCGGCTGTTCGTCAGGACGACTCTTTGGCAACCCCCGCGCCGAAGGTTTTTCGCGAGGACGGACGGATCGAATGGACGCAATCGGCAGAGCAGGTTCACAACCGCATCCGCGGGATGTCGCCGTATCCGGGAGCGTTTACTGCTCACGATGGTGTGGAGCTCAAGCTCCTTCGGTCTCGTGTGGTGGAGGGTACGGGAAACCCGGGCGAGGTTGTGGAGGCTGACGAGAGGCTGATTGTCGCGTGTGGCACCGAGGCGGTGGAGATTGTGCAGCTGCAGCAGGAGGGACGGCGTGCGCTTTCGGCCGCGGACTTCCTGCGCGGTTACGATATTGCGCCCGGCGACCGCATGGAGTTTTCCAGGTAGCCTTGACGCCGCTTCCGCAATCGCCACCAACGGGACCAACCCGCTGCGTGGCGCAAGTGGCGCAAGTGGCGCAACTAAAATGCCGCGAGACTATATTGCCGTGCTCATGAAAACGTTTGCGTATCCGTTTCGCTGCACGTCTGCCCGGCCCCAACGTTGATGAACTGCCGATCCACTAATGTCGCCTGATATCCCTGTGGGAGGCGGGGCATGGACACCGCCTTTCGTCCACCCCCTGCTTCGTGCACTCGATCGTATGCAGCAGCGCCGGGCCGTGAGCGCCGAGGTGCTGACTGGACGGGCTTTAGACCTGCTAACCGACAGGCTCGGTCCCGCTTCCTACCCGGCGGAATCGACGTTCTCGCACGGAGTCCTCGGAATAGCAGCCGACCATACCACGCTCGTCGACGGCTTTGCGCTGATGCTTCCAATCCGAGATGGGATTGCCGTGTCGTTGCGGGAGAGTGATGGGCCTGTGTCGAAGTTGGTGTTCGACGGCAACGACGAGACGTGGGAGTTCGATTCCCGGGCCAGGCCAAAGGACGCCGTCGAGCGAGGTTCGACTGAGATCGTTCCCTGGTGGGTCGAACTCGTCATGCAGATTATTCGTGCTGCTGGAACGTCAGAAAGACAGGTTGATGTCGCGATTGTCTCCACGATCTTAGCCGGTTGCGAGCAATCTTATGCGGCGGCACTCGCCATGACCACCCTCAGGACGACCGAAGCCGTCTTCCCGGCAGATCGCACGCAGGACGAACCGTTCCAGTTCATAACCCGTATCGTCTCTGATGTCACGGGGCGGCTGCCAACCAACGCGTATGCCGTGGCAACCGACGTCGCATCTCTCGGCCAATTCGTTCTCGTAGATACGAAGACCGGTCGCCGCCTTCCTTTTCCCACGCCGGCGGCAGAACCTGCAGGCTGGGGTCTTGTCGATACAGGAGAACCGGTTGATGCTGCGGAGCTGGTCTTGAAGGCTCGCCGGTCCCTGAGCGACACACTGGCGCGTCTGCGGCGAAAGCACTTTCCTGGGCTCGACTCCCTTCGCGACCTGGAGCACAAGGACCTGGAGGTAGCGGAAAAGATTGTCTCGCGGAGCCAGCGTCCCATCCTGCGGTACGTGGTTCGCGAGAATCAGAGAGTCCATCGTCTCGTGACGGCAGCCCGCAATGGTGACTGGCAATTATTTGGAGCCCTGTTGGTTATGGGACACGCATCGCTTCGCGATGATATGCACGGTACAGCAAAGCGAACCGACAAGGTCGTAGAACTCGTAGAAGAACAGACGGTATCCGGAATGTATGGTGGCAGGTCACTTGGATTCTCGGGCGTTGTCGCTGTGCTGGGGCAGCCGTTCCTCGTTCCCCCGTTTCTGGATAACGCGAAAGACGAGTTGAAAGAGCACTTCGGAATAAGTGCGAATACCGTACTTTTATAGCGCGTCGCTGCTCCCACACAGACTCCCGTACAGCTAGCAGAAGAGCCATATGAGTGATTTTGATATTGCAGCCGTCAACGAGCGCATAGCTTCCGAGAGCAAGTTTGTTGACGAACTCATATCCGAAATCGGGAAAGTGGTTGTTGGACAGAGGTACATGGTTGAGCGCTTGCTGATTGGGCTCCTCGGTGAGGGGCACGTTCTCCTCGAGGGCGTTCCAGGCCTTGCCAAGACCTTGACGGTGAGTTCGCTGGCGAAGGCAATCGGCACCGGTTTTCAGCGAATCCAGTTCACCCCGGATTTGCTACCCGCCGATCTGCTTGGCACCCTCGTCTATAATCAGAAGGAAGGAGACTTCTTCATCAAGAAGGGTCCGATCTTCTCGAACATCATACTGGCGGACGAGATTAATCGCTCACCCGCAAAAGTGCAAAGCGCGCTGCTTGAAAGCATGCAAGAGCGGCAGGTCACGATCGGCGAATCGACGTTTCCGCTGGAAGAGCCGTTTCTTGTGTTGGCAACGCAGAATCCGATTGAGCAGGAGGGGACGTACCCGCTTCCGGAGGCGCAGGTGGACCGATTCATGCTAAAGATAAAGGTCTCGTATCCCTCTCGCGCGGAGGAGCTGGAGATCATGCGTCGGAACGCGAGAACGGGTGAGCGCGCTGATGTCAAGCCGGTGGTAAAGCCTCAGCAGATACTGTCTGCCAGGAAGGTCATTAACGAACTGTACGTCGATGAACGCGTCGAGCAGTACATGGTCGATCTTGTCATGGCATCGCGCGAGCCCGAGAAGTACAAGCTGGATGGGTTGTCGGGGCTCATACAGTACGGCGCATCGCCGCGCGCAACGATAAACCTTAACCTGGCTTCGCGGGCGCATGCGTTTCTGCGCCATCGAGCCTATGTCACACCCGAGGACGTGCGATCCATCGCCATGGATGTGCTTCGGCATCGGGTAGCGATAACGTACGAGGCGGAGGCCGAGGAGATCGACAGCGAGAACATCGTCCAGCAGGTTCTGGACACGGTGGAAGTGCCGTAGATCCCTGCAGGTCGGCGAGTTACAGGAACGATTACAGCAATACGGACGCCGCAAAGTCTACGAGATGCCGCATCAGCCGATCGCATACAAGAAGGAATCCATCACGGTTCAGTTTCTGGCCGAGCAGCTGCGGAAGTCAGTAGGACTCGAAATCGAATCGGTCAACGACATCTCCGGAGAAGACCGTCAGGTGACCGAGAGCAACCTGCACCGCCCGGGTCTCGCCCTCGCCGGATACATCGACCTGTTCACGCACCAACGTGTGCAGATCCTCGGTAACACGGAAAACCAATACCTGCAGCACTTGAGCCAGGCGGAGCGCGTCAAGGCATTCCGCCAACTCGTCAAGTTTCCGATTCCGTGCATCTTCCTGACGGAGGACAACAAGCTATACAAGTCGCTGGTCAATGTGGCGACGAAGGAGGGCATCCCGATCTTCCGCACGTCGATGCCCTCAACCGAGTTCATGTCGGTCCTTCGCGATTTTCTTACGGATCAATTCGCGCTGCAGCAGTCTGTTCACGCTTCCCTCGTCGACGTCTACGGAATCGGGCTGCTGCTCGTGGGTAAACCGGGGATCGGGAAGAGTGAAGTCGCGCTGGATCTTGTGGAGCGCGGTCATCGCCTCGTGGCGGATGACGTCGTGATCGTGACCAAGAAAGAGGAGAGCCTTCTGATGGGTTCGGGCACCGCTCTCGTCCAGCACTTCATGGAGATACGGGGTCTGGGTCTGATAGACGTTCGCGCGATGTTCGGTGTGCGGGCCATTCGGTTTCAGAAGCGCGTCGAGGTAGTCGTCAACATGCACATATGGAATCCAGACGTGGAGTACACCCGGCTTGGTATGGTCGAGGATTCGTACGACATCCTGGGGGTGCCGCTACCCATGGTAAAGTTGCCCATCACGCCCGGAAAGAACGTCACGGTACTCTGCGAGGTAATCGCAATGAACCACCTGCTCGCGCATTACGGCTACAATGCGGCAGACGTGTTCGCGGATCGGCTGGCTGACCAGATCCAAAGCAGTTCGAGAGACATTCCGCAGCGTGGCATCGAGTACTTCGAGCACGACTACGAGTAAGTCCTGCTTGTCGCGCCGAGGGTGGGCGTCACGCCACCTGCAGTTCCTCGGATTCGGTGGCTTCCTCAAAACGGACGCCCACTAGGCTCGACACTCCTTGCTCCTGCATCGTTACTCCGTACATGCGGTCGGCAGCTTCCATCGTCCGCTTGTTGTGCGTGACGAGGATGAACTGGGTCGTCTCGGCAAACGTTCGTATCAGTTTCATGAAACGAGCGATGTTTGCGTCATCCAGCGGTGCGTCGACCTCGTCGAGGATGCAGAACGGACTTGGTTTGACAAGGTATATCGCGAAAAGCAGTGCGATCGCCGTCAGCGTCTTCTCTCCCCCTGAAAGCTGCGCCAGCACGCTCGGTCGCTTCCCGCGCGGGCGGGCAAAGACCTCGATGGCGGACTCCAACGGATCTGACGGTTCTTCAAGGACGACATCTGCGGTCGCCTCACCGCCAAACAGATCCGCGAACAGTTTGCAGAAGTTGACTCTTATGGCTTCAAAGGTCTCTTCGAAGCGGGCTGAAGCGGTTGCGTTGATTTCCGTGATGGTTTCCTTCAGCGTCTCTTCTGCCTTCTCCAGGTCGGTCAGCTGCGCGCTGAGGAAATCATACCGCTCCTTCTCCTGCTCGTACTCCTCGAGCGCGAGAGCATTAACCGGACCCATCCCGCGGATCTTGTCGCGGAGGGTGTGAACCTTCTCTCGGGCGTCGCCCTCTAGCAGGTCTTCCGGAACCTCAATCTCCGTTCGCATCAGATCAATGTCGAAGTCCTCAGCGATGTGCGCAACAAGGTCCTCCATCCGGGTTTGTATTTCCGCCAGCCGTATAGCGCGCGTGTTTTCCTCGCGCATCTGCAGCTCTCGCGACTGCCTGATCTTGCGAAGTTCACTTTCGAGAGATGAAATCTCCGACTTTGTCTCCATGAGCTGGTTCTTCGCGACAGTGACCGCCTGCTCCAAATCAGGACGGCCGCTTCGAACGTGCTCAAGCTCGTCCTTTAGTGCGGATTGGCGTTCCGTTTCCTTGGTTAGCTGGACGTCGAGGGCTTCGATTTCCAGCTTCAGCCGTGCTGCCTTTGCTGTCAGCTCTTCGATCGTGTCGTGATTTCGCTTGACGTCGCGCTCCAGGTTGTCGACCTCGTTGTGCTTTTGCACGGCGCTGAGGTTGGCGTCACTGTAGACCGTCATCGCGGCTCGACTCTCCGCATCGGCCTCGTGAAACTCGGCTTCGACGGTGGTGCGACGCTGGCGGATTTCGTCGAGCTTGACCTTTGTCTCCTTGACCTCTGTTTCAAGTTGCCGGATCTCATCTGAGGTACGCGAACGCGTGTCCGCGATCGCATCGAGCCGGGATTCGAGCTCGTGGGCTCGATCCTGGAACGAAGTGCGCCGAAATTCTACTCTGGCCAGCACCTTCTCGGCGTCGGCGAGGCCTCTCTCCGCCTCTGTGAGCAACTCGCGCTTCGGACCTACCTGTACGTCCGCCAGTGCGGCCTCCACGGCTCGGACCTGCCCGAGTGACTTTGTAAGATCCTCATCCAGCCGATCGAATCGCTCTTTGGCCTCCTCGAGCTGCTCGCGGCGCCCCAGGCGGAGGCCTCCGGAGCTCGCTTCGTTGGCGCTACCGCCATGCAGAAGACCCCGCGAGTCTACCCATTCGCCTGTTCGGCTGAACACCCGGAAGGTACCGTCCAGCTCTGCAGCGATGAGTCTTGCCTCTACGTCGTCGTCTGCAATCAGGCAGTTGTGAAGCAGGAGTCGTACAACGGGCCCGTACGGTTCCTGAACGCGGACCCGGCTTGCGAGGAGATCGCCGATCGGTGGCGAATGCGTTTCGAGGTCGTTGTCGGTTCTACGCAGTCGCGAAAGAACGAGGAACGTGGCTCGACCCTTGTCCTCGGTGCGCAGCTGGTTCATGGCGCGCACTGCCTCTTCTTCCGTCTCCACCACGATGCAGGCTGCCATATCGCCGAGTGCGGCGTCGACAGCAAGCCGGTCCGCTGCGTCACAAGCGACGACATCGGCGACGGTCATCAGGTGGTCTCCGTTATCGTTCGACCGTTCCGCGAGATACTGGACGGCCTCGGAGAAATCGTCATACGACGTAACGAGGCTCGACAGCAGCTGCACTTCCGCGGCGGCAGCCTCACGCTGTTTCTCGACCCGGCGCAACACTTCGGTCGCCGTCTCGCGATCGCTCTCCAGCGCTTCCTTGCGCTCCTCGGCCTGAGTGAGTTCGCTGCGGGCAATGTCGACGGCCTTCTGTGCCACATCCACAGCCTCGTGCGCCGTCTCAAGTTCAGCCTTGACGTCGACGACTGACGACTGAAGGGCTTCAATTTGCGCTGCACAAGTGTTTCGGTCTTGCTCGAGCAACTCGTTTCGGCTTTCAAGTCTGTCGAGCTGTCGCTGGCGCGTTGCGAGCTCTTCGGAGATCTTCCCGACCATCTCCCGGGTCTCTTGAACGTGCGACCGTATCTTCTCGGCCGCATCTCTTGTTCGATCCCGTTCCTCGCGTGCCTTCTCCAGCTCTGCCGTGCGTGCTTCCAGCTCCGGCTTGGCTGCAGCGAGGCGCTCGCGAAGGTCGTCGAGCTCGGATTCCAACGACTGTGACCGGTCCAGTGCCTCTGCACGGTCCGACGTGTTGCGGTCGCGATCCCGCCTGCAGACATCGAGACGCTGGCTCAGGAGCCGAAGCTCGCCTTCGATTCGGCGAACTGTGTCGACGTGGCGCTGCAGTTCGCTCTCTCGTTCCAGCAGGAGTTCCTCTCTTTCGATTTGCGTCATGCGAAGCGACTCTAGCTCCGCCTCCTGCTTACCCTGTTGAGCGTTCTGCCCTTCTAGATCGTCATGTAGGTTCTTGATTTCGTCATCGAGGGAGCTTCGCTGCTGTTCCAGTCGGCTGTACTCGAGCCATGCGAGTGCCAACTCGAGGCTCCGAAGTTCTTCCTCCAGTTCCCGGTACCGTGCGGCCTTTTTCGCCTGACGCTTTAGTGAGCGCACCCGTCTTTCAATTTCCTCAACGAGATCGCGAAGGCGAGTGAGGTCGACCTGCGTCGCGTCGAGCTTGCGCATGGTCTGCGCTCGCCGCAGTTTGTACTTGGTAATTCCGGCTGCTTCCTCGAACAGACGTCGCCGGTCCTGGGCGTTGTCCGAGAGGATCTCCTCGATCATCTTGAGTTCGATCACCGAGTAGGCACCTGCGCCCATGCCGGTATCCATGAACAGGTCCGTGATGTCCTTGAGTCGACACTGCACGCCGTTCAGGAGATACTCCGACTCACCCGACCGGTACAGTCGCCGTCCGATCACGACCTCGGAGTACTCGACGGGAAGCACCCCGCGCGTATTCTCGATGGTAAGCTTGACCTCCGACATGCCGAGGGGTCGCCGCTTCGCCGTGCCGTTGAAGATGACATTCTCCATCTTCTCCGAGCGAAGCACCCGGGCGCGCTGTTCGCCGATCACCCAGCGTACAGCGTCGACGATGTTGGATTTGCCGCAGCCATTCGGGCCTACTACGGCTGTAATTCCCGGATCGAATTGGAGTTGGGTCCGGCCTGCAAAGCTTTTGAAGCCGTGCAGTTCGAGTTTGCTCAGATACATTAAATGGTAGGAGCAGGTGGGACTACGGTTGCTTGCCGGGGTTGGGGGACATGACGCGGGCGATGAGCATAGCCCGACTTAACCGGCAGGATCTAGAAATAAACGGAGTTTATAGCCGTTTTGCAAGGCGGCGGCGAGGCTGTGGGTAACTTCACGGAATTTGATGCAGGTTCATCAAAAACAAGCAGGTTGCGCCGTGAAGGCGAAGGCTGTGGCGGCATCGAGGTCCGTTATTGCGAATCCGTTTTTGCAGCCTGGCGGCCGCTGTCGCACGACCATCACTGGAGCGACCCATCTGCTAGCGCCAGGCACCGCATCCAAAGGGTGTAAGACGCGCGTTCATCCGAATCTATTCGGGCTACGACAAGCACTGCTCAGGCAATCTAACGTTTGCGTTCGATCCGTCATTTTGCTGCCTGTCTGTGGCGCGAAGTACCTCCGTTAGGGGTTGAGGGAATTTTTCGACAAACTCCCGCATACCAAGGACGGCGATAACAAGCGGTGCCGCACCTCCGTCGTGCAGAGGCGCGGCACGCGATGGGGCCAACGGCCCGACCAACGTCTGGTCGTGGTGCGGCCGGTTCTGTACCGGACGGGGCGTATCCCGTCCAGAGGTGGGTCATTTGCCGATGGCATCCTCCGTCGACACGTTCTTGGCCGAGATGATCGGCGTCAGTCCGGCATCGTTAGAGGATTCTTCTTCGATCGAGTCTTCTTCGGTTACGGGCTCCAGACTGGCGACCCAGGTCTGGCAGTCGTTGATGAAAGCCTGAGCCAGTGCTGGAAGATCAACCGCCTCGATGGACGAATCTTCAACAACTTCCATGACGCGAGCGAGATTACGGTTTGACGACTCTATGTTTGCGTCGAGTTCGACGGCCGCGCGGTAAGCTTCTTCGGCTGCCCGGAAGTGCCCTGTGTTCTCGAGAGCGATTCCAAGGTTGTTGCGGATGACGGCCGCGCTTTCGTTGAGTTCAACTGCTCGTGCGAGGGCGGGCAGGGCTTCCTCAAACCTACCTTGCTCTATGTAGATGAGTCCGAGGTTGTTGATGGCCCAGCCGTCAGACGAGTCAATCAGGATGGCATCGCGGTAGGCATGAATGGCGTCCGTCGTATCGCCCAGCTGGTGCAGTGCCCGCCCCTGTAGCCGATAGGCAACGCCCGACTGTGGGTCGAACTCGAAGACCTCGTAGAGTTGTTCGAGTGCATCTTCTGCCTGGCCCGTATCGAGATACACCCGGCTGAGGTTCAGCATGCTTTTGACATGCTTCGGATCCAATTCCAGGGCCCGCTTGAAGGCCTGCTCGGCAGTTTCGAAATCGTCTGATTTCCGGGCTGAGAGTCCCAGCATGTAGTGACCCCACGGATTGTCAGGCTTGGCTTCCAGGTAGGCCGTGAACAGCGTCGCCGCTTCCCTGTAGTTGCGCTCCTGATAGGCAGCTTCTGCTTCGCCGTAGGTCACTTCACGCGCAGGTGAAGGTGCTGGTACTCCAGCAGGCTCGGGGGTAGGCGCAGGCTTTGTCTCCTGTACAGGTACGTCCACCGGCGACTCTACTTGTTCAGTGATGACGTCAGATGTTGTCGCGGAATCGTTGTTGCATCCAAAGACCGAGATGGTCGTGGCCAGCAATGCCACGGCGACGACGTCGATGGCTAAGATGTTGAGTAGTTTCATGACAGCTCTCCGTTTGATGGTGCCCTTTCGGGCGGTTCATGGTGACTGATGCTGTCATGGGCTATGTCAAGCGGTGGGCCAATCGCGAACGCCAATCGGATACCGAGGCGGTAAGAGATTGCGGCACAGTGCGTTGGAGAAAAATGTGGAAGAACTCAGGCTTCCTCCTACCTCCAAGATTGTGTCCAAAGGGACACAACTTTTTGATGGGCTATGTGTCCAACCGGACACATTGATCTCGGAATCATTTATCCCGCGATATGCCGAGCCGCCGCATAATCTTTAGCAGGCTGGCATGATCGGCAAGGTCGAGTGCCTTGGCGGTCCGGCTGATGTGCCACGCATGCTTGTCGAGCGCGTTGATGACGATACGTCTCTCGGCGTCTGCACGCCGTTCTGCAAAAGAGCCGTTGGAAGGCGGTGCCGTCGCCGCCGTGATATCCGGCGGAATCGCACTAATGCCGATCTCGGATCCGTCAACGGCGATGATCATTCTTTCGACGACGTTGCGCAGCTCGCGGACGTTGTTGCGGCTCCAGTCGGCATCGACTAGCGCCTGCAATGCCTCGGGGGTGAGTCGTTTCGGCTTGACGCCGAACCGCTGGCAGATGTCGGACACGAACTTTCTGGCAATCTCCGGGATGTCCGATCGGCGGTCGCGAAGCGGGGGGACGCTCAGTGTATGGACATTTAAGCGATATAGCAGGTCATGCCGAAAACGGCCGTCCTCGACATCTCTTTCCAGGTCGCGGTGGGTGGCGGCCACGACACGCGCTTCAACCTTCGTCATCTTTTCTCCGCCGAGCCGTACCAACTCACCCTGTTCCAGCACCCGGAGCAGCTTGGCCTGCATCGCCACCGGCAGCTCCCCGATTTCGTCCAGGAACAGCGTGCCTCCCGCAGCCTGCTCGAAGGCACCCCGATGCACGCGATCCGCGCCGGTGAATGCGCCGCGCTCATGGCCGAATAACTCGCTCTCTACAAGAGTCTCCGGCAGGGCGGCACAGTTGATTGCTACAAAAGGTTTTTTCTTTCCCGGCCCAAGACGATGGAGCTCGCGTGCCACCAGTTCCTTTCCGGTACCGCTTTCACCGAGAATGAGCACCGGGCTGGGTATGCCGGCCAGCCGTATGATATGCTCCTTCAACAGTTCCATCGGGCGGCTTGAACCGATCAAAGGCGCGTCAGCGGCCAGACGCTGCGCCAGCGCATCGACCTCCGACCGCAGTCGTGCCTTGTCGATCGCATTGGCGACCTCCTGTACGACGCGCGCCATCGACTCCGACTTGTCTATGAAGCTGTAGGCGCCCAGGCGGATCGCTCGTGTACATCGATCGAAATCCCCTGTACCCGTGTACACGATGACTGGCGTAGTAATCTGTTCTTTCTTGAGCGTTCGTAGTACCTCGAATCCGTCGACGCCAGGCATCTCGAGGTCGAGGATCACGCAGTCGATCGGCTCGCTGCGTAGAACATCCAGTGCATCGCTACCGCCAAGGGCGATTCGGGTCTCATGCTCGCCGACTCTTCGCAGATCGTACGCATACTGCTCCGCGAGCGCTTCCACGTCATCGACTACCAGAACCACCGCCATCTAGACACCTTTCATTTGGGGCAGGTCGACTATGAACCTGGCACCGTTTCCGGGGTCGCTTTCGACGCGCACTGATCCTTCCATGTCCATCACCAGTCTTCGAACGATCGAAAGTCCCAGGCCGGTTCCTCGCGACTTAGTCGTGTAGAAATCCTGAAAGACCTTTGATATCTCTTCGGCAGACAACCCCGGGCCGTTGTCGGTTATCGTAATCCGGATTACGTCACCATGATCCTCCGATGCAGCGTGCTCGCTTCGAACGACGACAGAAGGCTTTCGGGCGCCATTGGCTTTGACGGCATCGAGAGCGTTAGCGATCAGGTTCTCAAGGATACGTCGCAGCGATAGCGGATCTGCATAGACGAACGCCGCACCTGAGGCGACTGCGACCAACGATTTGGCACCCCCTCCGACAAAGTCATCGACCGTTTGGCGAATGACAGTATTGACGTCCGTCCGGTCTCGCGCGACTACCGGTGAAAGACGCGCGTAGTTGGAGGCGAGATCTTCCAGGTAATTCATTCCAGATGTCAGTGTCTGCTCCCGATCGCGAAACACACTGGGGAGTTGGTCCGGGTCGTCGGTTGAGATCTCGCTCAGGTGTCGGAAGACGTTTCGGATGGGTGCGAGTCCGTTCTTGATGTCGTGGTTGACCTGCCGGGCGATTTCGCCGAGTGTCGCCCGGCGTTCGGCGTCTCTAATTGTCGCCGAGCTTGTTCGGAGCCGCTCCATCATCCTGCGCAAGACGCGGGAGAGCTCGCCGATCTCGTCTCTGCGGTCCGTTTTGAAAGCGACGTTGAGGCGGTCGAGATCGATACTCGATGCCTTGTCGGCGAGCTCTGCTATCGGTCGGCTCATGCGGGCCGCTAGCCAGAGTGCGATCAGAGCGGCAAGGATGGCCGTGATGGTGGCGACAATCAGAAACAACCTGTCGACTTCCGTCTGAAGCTCGGCCAGGCCGCTGACGTCGTGTTTGATGCGAAAGGCCGCTGAAGTGACGGTGCCCTGCTGCGTGTCGATGAGTGGGACACGAAGCTCGCGAACGATTTCTCCTGTCGCGGAGTCAGGTTCTTCAATTACCGAAGCCGTTGCATTTTCGGAAATACGAGTCGCAGCCGACTCGACATTGCCGCCTGAAGACGGGTTTGCAGGGTCTGTGACCAGATCCACGGTCAGCTCCTTCCGAGTGAGTAATGTTTCCGGAATGATCTGGTCGATTCGCATTCCGCCTGCAACAGAGAAGCGCCGGCCCCCCATCTTGACGGTGTCGGCCGCGACGAGCACGATGAAAGGCCCCTCCGGAGACCGGACACGGGCTAGTGCCAGCCCCTCGGTGCGCAGCAGCCCGGGCAATGCGGTGTCGATACGGTCGTATTCATTCCGGAAATGTCCGGAGCTGATAATCCGCCCGCTCTCGTCCTGAATCTGCAGCATGGCGAGTCCGGTAAGCCGCATGGCAAGGCCGGCATAGTCCAGCAGATATGTTCGCTCATCGCGGCGATCGTCCACGGCCGAACGCCTAAAGCGGTTGTCGTCGGGGATCGCCGCCGATAGTGCGGCTAGCGAGGTTCGTATCTGCCGGTGCTGGTCATGCAGGAGGGCTTCGGTCTGCGTTATCGCCGACTCTGCGGCACGCACGTAGTCTGCCGTCAGACGCTCGGTCATCTCCTGACGTATCAGGAATGCCAACGCGGCAATCGGAAGGGTTGCTGCGAGAAGCAGCGCGATCAGGAGGCGAGCGCTGTACTTCATGGTCTGCTGCCTTCTCGCAGGTGTGAGGGGATCATCATCAGTCTTCCCAGACCGTCTATACGCACTCCCACCCGTAACGAGTCGACGACCAGGTGCCGCCGCGTGTCTACGAGCGGCAGCATGGCGCGATGGAATGCATCCCCTAAGCCGGCCATCCACGGCGCACGACTCAGTAATGTCGTCGCTTCGGAGCAAGGGTCGATTGCCTGCCGCGGTAACCCGATAATGTAGAGGAAATCGCTTCCCGCCTGGAGACGCCGCGACAACTCCGAAGCTCCGACACCCCGAGCGGCAAGTACCAGCTCATCGCCCAGTCGCGGTATCGCGCCAGAGAGCCCGCCGTCCACTCTGTCGCCGTTCGCCGCCAGCGCCACGATGCGTGCGGCCAGATCTCGAGAGACGGGATCGGCCTGGTCGTAGACTACCAGCCCGTGCCGTGTGGGTGCCGGATCTGTGGACGCCATGTCGGACTTCATGGTCGCCGGCAGCTTGCAGTCATCGAGATTCTGCCACCAACCACGAGCTTCTGAGGCCCGCGCGCTAGACCGTACGGCATCACGCGCGAGTGCGTCGCGCCACTGGTCTTCTACCGCCGCGGGACTTCGGCCCGCCATGAGATCATCGAAACGGGACCTTGAGAGTAGCACGTAGGTGCGGTCCCATGGGAGGGCTCGCAACATGAATCGCTTCTGCTGCGCCGCGTACTCGAGGGCCAGGGGATCAGACGTGACGAGCAGATCGACGCTGCTGGCCAGAACGTCGCGGAGATCCCTCTCGGGATACTCAATGAATCGAACAACGGTGTGGGGCATCGACCTTTCGAACACGTGAGCGAAGCGACTCACAATGCCGTCGACCTCCACGTTCTCAAACTCAAGACGACCGGAGCCGAGTGGGAATGGAGACGCCTCCTTCATGGCGACAATTTGCGTCGCCACTATCGGCGGCTCGTCAGGGTGTGCCAGTTGAAAATACACGTCGAGCTCGCCTACGGTTCTGGCGACAACCGAGTCGATCGAACCGGATGGAGGGGCCGCCGCGAATCGCGTCGCGATGTCTGAGGCGGTAACAGGACTGCCATCCCAATAGCGCACGTTCTGATCGAGTTCGAATGTCCAGCGTGTGGCAGTCGTGTCCGTAGTCCACGACGCAGCGACGGCGGGTTTCACCTCACCCGTACAGTCCACGGTCGTAAGTCCCTGGTACATCTGCGTGAAGACGAACTCTTCGCTGGGGTTCGTTGCGTCGTAGGCGTTACCGGGGTCGACGCGTTCGACAAGCGCCACGTTTATGGTGTCGACGAAACGCGATGGAGGTGGAACGACAGTGCATTCGGCGGGGAAGGGCGTCATGCGGGTTGACTCGGTGGAGCCGCTGCACGCCGCAACGACGAGAATAGCCGCCGCTAAACCGCTACAACCTGTCTTCTGTCTCTTCATACTTCGAGTTAATTCCAGCGTGGCATGGCCGCCGAGAAAATGGCGGCATCAATTTCATACATTGCCTTCTCTTTGATGCCTGAACGGTCGATACGGGTCCCGCAAGGACGGACAGCAGCATGGTTGGTCAGCAAATCCTCCACTACCACGTCCTTGAGAAACTGGGCGAAGGCGGTATGGGCAGCGTCTTTCGGGCGCATGATACGCGCCTCGACCGTGATGTGGCCCTGAAGTTTGTCTCGGATGGCACCGACAAGCCGACCGTCCGAGAGCGCTTTCTTCGGGAGGCAAGGGCCGCATCCAGGCTCTCTCATCCGAACATCGTAGGAATCCATTACATCGAGTCGAGCGACCAAGGCGACTTCATCGTGATGGAGTACGTTGAAGGGCGTAGCCTCAGCGACCTCATGGCCGCTGGTGATGTTCCTTCAGAGACCGTAGTGGCTCTGGCGCGGGAGATAGCCGGCGGGCTCGCTGCGGCACACGACGCAGGAATCGTACACCGCGACATCAAACCGGACAACATCGTCGTCACGAAAGACGGCCATGCCAAGATCCTCGACTTCGGAATTGCACACCTATCCGGCGCCGACCGATTGACGCGAACGCAGGCGACCGTGGGGACGCTGGCTTACATGTCGCCTGAGCAGGCGCGCGGCGAGGAGGTGGATGCGCGTTCCGATCTCTTCTCCTTTGGAGCCGTCTTCTACGAGTTGGCGACAGGGCAGTCACCCTTCCGAGCGGAGTACGCGGCGGCGACGATCTTCAAGATTTTGAACGAAGATCCTCCTCCTGTCTCCCGTTTTCGGTCGGATCTTCCGGATGCCTTCAGAGAGGTTGTAAGCACATGTCTGTCGAAGGATCGAGAGAATCGAATGGGTTCGGCCGGAGAGATTGTTGATCTCCTGGCAGAGGGGTCACTTGCGTCGGAAGTAATTCAGGCAGATCCGGCAGATGCCAGTCTAGGGGTGGTCGGCACGGAGTCTCGCGAACGAAGTAGGTATGGAAGAGCAGCGATCATTGCTTCCGTGGTTATTGGGCTTGTTGCCATCGTAGCCGTTGGCTACATCAGAATGAGTCAGCCCGCGTCTGAAGACCAATCGATTGCTGTCATGCGGTTTGTGAACGGTACTGGTGACGAGGACGTTGACTTCCTCTGTAGCGGAATTGCCGAAAGTCTGATCAACAGGTTGTCACCGGTGCCCGGTCTGAAGGTGATCTCCCGAGCGAGCTCTTTTGCAGTGCAGGAGCTGGTCAATGATCCGGCTGAGCTTGGCAAGCGGCTCGACGTTCGAACGGTGCTTCTCGGCCGACTCGAGAGGCGAGGAGAGGACCTTTCGATTAGTGCGGAGCTCGTCGACACCGGCGAAAACCGGCAGCTGTGGGGAGAGAAGTACCGCAGGCCTTCGCGTGAGGTATTCGATCTGGAGGACGAGATTGCCACATCGATTGCCCAGACGCTTCGTGGCAAACTGACCGCCGGCGTTCAGCAGGCCGTTCAGCGGCATGCCTCCGAAAATTCGGAGGCCTACGAGCTATATCTGAAGGGTAATTTCGTGCTGAACGAGCAGCGCGGCACACTTTCGGAGGCACTCGAATACTTCAGAGCAGCGACGAATCTCGAACCGGGCTTCTCGCTGGCTTGGTCTGGTATGGCGCAAGTGCTGGCGATACAGGCGTACCTGACGATAGGGACCCGCGAAGAACTTCTCGACGATGCGAAGACGGCGATGGCAAACGCGTTGCGACTTGACCCGTCGTCGTCGGAGGCACATAATGCCGCGGGGATGATCCGCTTCTACTTTGACTGGGATTGGGAGGGTGCGGAGCGCGGATATCTCAAGGCCATCGAACTGAATCCAGGTAATGCCCGAGCATATAACCGTTACTCCACGTTTCTGATCGCCATGCAGCGCAACGAAGAAGCGCTTGAGATGGCGCTGAAGGCGGAACGGCTGGACCCCATTTCAACTGGACCGACGCACGATCTTGGCATTGTCCATATGGTTCGCGGCGAGTACGCTGAAGCCGCTAACCAGTTTGATAAGGCCATGAAGCTACACCCGGACTGGATATGGGGATATGTCAAGGGCGGGTTGACCGAATCGATCGCCGGCAACGGCGAGCGAGCGCTGCAACTTGCTGCGATTGTCGAGGAGAAATCAGACGGATGGGGGAGTGCTGGTGTGCAGGCATGGACGGGAGCCCTTTACGCGTATGCAGGTCGGAGCGATCTTGCCCGGCGGGCACTTGATCGCATGCACGCGCGCGCGGACTCCGAGTACGTCGACCCGGTGGCCATTGCGGATGTATATGGGGCGTTGCGCGAGAATGAGCCTGCGCTCCAATTCCTCGAGAAAGCGCTCGCCGAAAGAGCGCCAGACGCCGTATTCGTGAAGGCGCGAGACCATCTTTTTTATTCGAGCGTGAAGGACTCTCCGAGATTCAAGCAGATAATGCGGGCCATGAGGTTTCCGGAGTAGTGGAACTGGCGGGTCGAAAACGGCTTGCCTTTCTATTCGCTACGCGGACGACATCTCTCCGGCCGCAGTGACGCCGCCAGCCTCCTCCTCGTCTCCGATTATCTCGAAGACAAGTCCATCCCCACTATCCGCGACGTCTACCCGGACCTCGGATCCGTCGTGCATCCATCCGCCAAGTATCTCTTCGGCCAGCTTGTTCGCGACTTCCTTCTGAACGACGCGCTTCAGCGGCCGCGCGCCGAACACCGGGTCGAAGCCCTGCTCGGCCAGCCAGTCCTTGGCGGCGTCCGTCAGGTCGAGGACGATGCCGTGGCTCTTCAGAGCCAGCGACTCGATGTGCCGGAACTGAATCTCGACGATCTCACGAATCTGCTCGCGACCGAGCGGTCGGAACATGACGATCTCGTCGATGCGGTTCAGGAACTCGGGTCGTAGGCGCTTCTTGAGCATCTCGAGTACCTCGTTCTTGATGCTCTCCTGCACACGATTATCCACTTCGTCGCCTAGCGCCTCCATGCGATCGCGAATGACCTCGGAACCGAGGTTGCTGGTCATGATGACGATCGTATTCTTGAAGTCGGTCGTGCGACCCTGGTTGTCCGTCAAGCGGCCGTCGTCCAGCAGCTGCAGCAGGATGTTGAAAACTTCCGGGTGCGCCTTTTCTATCTCGTCCAGAAGGACGACCGAGTAAGGCCTGCGCCTCACGGCTTCGGTGAGCTGACCGCCTTCCTCGTATCCGACGTATCCCGGGGGCGCTCCCACCAGCCGGCTGACCGTGTGGCGCTCCTGGTACTCGCTCATGTCGATGCGGACCATCGCCTGCTCGTCGTTGAACAGGAACTCGGCGAGCGCTTTGCCGAGTTCCGTCTTTCCTACCCCCGTCGTACCGAGGAAGATGAACGAGCCGATGGGTCGCGACTCTTCCTGCAATCCCGCTCGACCGCGACGTACTGCGTTCGACACCGCTGCAACCGCGTCGGGCTGGCCCACGACGCGCTTCGAAAGCTCGTCCTCCATCCGCAGCAGCTTTGCGCGCTCACTCTCGAGCATCCGCGAAACGGGAATGCCTGTCCATCGGGAGACGATATTGGCGATGTCCTCCTCGTCGATCTCCTCCTTGAGCAGGGCGCCGTTCTTCTGGATCTCGTCGAGCTTCTGTTTCGTCTCGGTGACGGTTTCCTCGAGCTTCGGGATCTGTCCGTAGCGGATCTCGGCTACCTTCCCGTAGTCGCCCTGACGTTCGAGGTTTTCGGCCTCGATCTTCTTGTCGTCGATCGCTTCCTTGGCCTTCTGGATGTCCTGTATCAACTCCTTCTCGCGCGTCCAGCGAGCGCGCAGTTCGGTGCGCTGCTCCTCCAGGTCGGCCAGCTGCCGGTTGATGTTCTCGAGCTTCTCCTTGTCTTTGTCCCGCTTGACGGCCTCACGCTCGATCTCGAGCTGCCTGATGTTGCGTTCGAGCTGGTCGAGGTCTTCCGGCATCGAGTCGATCTCGATGCGAAGCCGCGCAGCCGATTCATCAATCAAATCGATTGCCTTGTCTGGCAGGAAGCGGTCCGCGATGTAACGGTGACTCAGCTCGGCAGCTGCTACGATCGCCGCATCGGTGATGCGCACGCCGTGGTGCACCTCGTACTTCTCGCTGATACCGCGAAGTATTGAAATCGTGTCCTCGACGCTAGGCTCGGTCACGAGCACCATCTGGAAGCGCCGCGCGAGTGCCTTGTCCTTTTCGAAGTGCTTGCGGTATTCGTCGAGTGTCGTCGCGCCGACCGCTCGCAGCTCTCCTCGCGCCAGCGCCGGCTTGAGAATGTTGGCAGCGTCCATCGCTCCCTCTGCGGCGCCTGCGCCGACGATCGTATGCAGCTCGTCGATGAAGACAATGATCTGTCCCTCTGCCTCCACAATCTCCTTGACGACTGCCTTAAGACGATCCTCGAACTCGCCGCGGTACTTGGCACCGGCGATCATCGCGCCCATGTCGAGTGCGACTATGCGTTTATCCTTGAGCCCATCGGGCACGTCGCCCTGGACGATGCGGATCGCGATGCCCTCGGCGATGGCCGTTTTACCAACGCCCGGCTCGCCGACCAGGACCGGATTGTTCTTGGTGCGCCGCGAGAGAATCTGCAGGACCCGCCGGATCTCCTCGTCGCGACCAATCACTGGGTCGATCTTTCCCTTTGATGCGAGGTCGTTGAGATCGCGGGTGTACCGTTGCAGCGCGTTGTAGCGGCTTTCGGCATGCTGGTCGGTGACTGTCTGGCTTCCGCGGACGTCTTTGAGTACGCGTAGGATGGCCTCCTTGGTGACGCCCTCCGAGCGGAGCACCTCGCCTACATCGTCCTTTGCTTCTGCCAGCGCAATGAGCAGGTGCTCGATGGCGACGTACTCGTCCTTCAGCACTTGTGCCTCCGCGAGCGCGCGGTCAAACACTTTCTTCATCTCGGCGCCCAAGTATTGTCCCGAGACACTCGATCCGGTTACGACCGGCAGCTTGTCCGCGGCTTGGTCCACACGGCTCGAGACAAGCTCGCGGCTTGCACCGAGATGCTGAAAGATCGAGTCGACTACGCCGCCCTCGTCCTCCAGGAACGCTCGCATCAGATGCGGCGACTCGAGACCCTGATGATTCTTCGACGCTGCGATCTCGGTGGCCCGCTGGACGGCCTCCTGCGCCTTTACGGTAAATTTCTGGAGATTCATATCACTTAGGTATTTCCGTAAATCTATATCGTGCCTTAAGCAACTGTGTCAGTAGTCGTTGATTGTGGCACCCAACGCCTGCATACACGAAAAACGTACCACCCGAAACCTGTGACACTATGGCAGTCACCTCGACCTTCGAAAATCCATGCGGACGCATGCAGTGCCGATAGGGAAGGCAAGCCCAGCAACATCGACATCCACTAGCAGTGGGTCGATGCGGATAGGGTGCAGGCGGCACGGCTGGCGCCGGGTGGAGGCCAAGCGATATCGTTCCGGCCCGGTAGAGTAGCGGCAGCGGGAGGAATCTGAGGAGTGGCTTGACTCCCGTAAAGATTTTTGCAACAATGGCCAAGACATTTGCCTGACGTATCAACGCCACAAGGTCACCCTCAGCCTCGGAGGCAAATCGAAATGAGTGCAGTACGTGTTCTGGTCGGTACCGCCAAGGGTGCCTTCATCCTCACATCGGACGAGTCGCGAACGGAATGGGACGTGAGCGATCCGCTGTTCGGCGGCTGGCAGATTTATCATATGAAGGGTTCGCCTGCAGATCCGAATCGCATCTATGCCGGTCAGCACACAGACTGGTTCGGCCAGGTTATCCAGCGATCCGACGACGGCGGTAAGACGTGGGAGCAGGTGGGGAACGAGTTTGCCTACCAAGGGGAGACGGGGACGCATCAGTGGTACGACGGCACGCCGCATCCGTGGGAGTTCAAGCGAGTCTGGCACCTCGAGCCTTCGGCCGACGACCCCGATGTCCTCTACGCCGGCGTCGAGGACGCCGCTCTGTTCAAATCAACCGACGGTGGGAAGACATGGGGCGAGTTGAACGGTCTGCGCGATCACGATACCGCGTCGGGTTGGCAGCCCGGAGCAGGCGGGATGTGCCTGCACACCATACTTGTCGACCCGAGTAATCCGAACCGGATCTTTGTGGCGATCTCAGCGGCCGGTTCATTCCGTTCCGACGACGGGGGCAAGACCTGGAAGCCGATCACGAAGGGACTGCACTCGGAGTACATTCCCGATCCAGATGCTGAGATCGGGCACTGCGTTCACCGAATGGCCCTGCATCCGTCGCGCCCCGAAGTACTGTTCATGCAGAAGCACTGGGACGTAATGCGGAGCGACGACGCGGGCGACTCATGGTACGAGGTGAGCGGCAACCTGCCGTCGGACTTTGGATTTGTCGTTGACGTGCACGCTCAGGAGCCGGACACCGTTTACGTCATCCCCATCAAATCGGACTCTGAGCATTACCCGCCCGAGGGGAAGCTGCGTGTTTATCGAAGTCGTAACGGTGGGAACGACTGGGAGGCATTGACCAACGGGCTGCCGCAGCGTGACTGTTACGTCAACGTTCTCAGGGACGCGATGTGCGTTGACTCCAACAATCCGTGCGGGCTGTACTTTGGAACGACGGGCGGCCAGGTGTATGCGTCCGTCGACGAAGGAGACAGCTGGACCTCGATCGTCCGAGATTTGCCGCGAGTGCTTTCGGTTGAAGTGCAGATGCTGTCATGATCCGCGTTGTGTTGCCACAGCACCTGCGTACGCTCGCAAACGTGGGTAAGGAGGTTACGGTCGATGTGCGAGAGCCGGTGACGATCGGTTCGGTCATCACTGCTGTAGAAGATCGCTATCCGATGTTGCGCGGGACGATTCGCGACCACTCAACGCTGCAGCGTCGCGCATTTCTCCGATACTTTGCTTGCGAGGAAGATCTGTCGCACGAGTCATCGGAGACCCGTCTTCCCGACGCGGTGGTTGCGGGCGACGAGCCGTTCCTTGTGATCGGCGCGATTGCGGGCGGGTAATCTTCCGGTTCCGAGCTAATAAGCGTCGTCCCGGCCTCCGAGCCGGCCCATGGAAGGGTGAGGTTGCCTTCACTCGTGAGTGGATTACCGCTTACGCGGCCACGACTACTCGATGGGTACCCGCTTCCGCGGGAATGACGACTAGTGCGGGCATGACCACTAATGCGCGTATGGCGACTAACGTGTCATGCCGGCTTCTTGGCAACCAGCAGTCCGTACTCCATCGCCCCTGTTCTGTATGCCACCATGACTCGAAAAATGGACTTCAAAAACGCCCGATCACTGCTCGACGAATCAAGCAGGTAGCGACGATATCTTGCGTCGGTGCACAGCTTGGCTGCAACGCGCCTCGCGCAGATGCCCCACGTGCGCCGAACATTCAAGGACAGGTCCTGAACTTCGACATCTACAAAGCCACCGGCTTCTGCGAGGCCGACTACGTCTCGAACACTCGGCATGGACGGCAACCTCCCCTCGCGACAGATCGGCTCGAGAAGGTGCCGAATCTGCCAATGAGTAGCCGACTCGCTGGCCAACCACATACACAGAACGAGCCGCCCTTCCGGCAGCAGCACGCGCAACGCTTCTTCAAAGAAGCGACTCTTGTCTGCCATGTGGGAGAGGCACTCGATACCCAACGCGATGTCGAAGTGGTCCGACTTGAAGTCATTACTCAGCCAGTCACCGACCACGAAGCGGCAACGTGTTGAGGAGCTATTCTCGATCGCGTAGCGACACTGCGCCGGAGACAAGGTGATACCGGTCACATCGACGTGATGCTGCCCGGCCAGATACGCGGCTGTGGCTCCATGGCCGCAGCCAATATCGCATATGACTTCTTCCTCCGTGATCGCTCCTCGTCTGGCGACGAGGTCGACAAGATTCCGCACGGCCTCTTCCACGGTCTCGTCGCCGTCGACCCAGTATCCATGGTGCAAATGTTCGCCCCAAACGCCTCTGTAGAATGCGTCGAGCTCGTCGTAATGTCGAGCGACATCCTCAGTCGACGGCTGCGTGGGGGGACTTATCACGACCTGTGGTCATCGTGGGCAGGAACCGGGCGTACCAAAAGGTAATTTGCCGCTCACTACAAGTCGTCCACAACCTGACGAAGACGATCCCGCACCTCCGCCGCAATCTCACCGAGCGAATCATTTCCTACCGCCTGCATGGAGGCGATCGGGTCCACTGCCGCGACCTCCGTGTGACCGTCAACCGTCTCTTGCATGATGACGTTGCAGGGCAGCATGGTGCCGATCTTGTCTTCGGCCTGCAAAGCCTTGTGAGCGAAATGGGGGTTGCATGCTCCGAGAATCTTGTAGGGGCGAAAGTCGACGTCCAGCTTCTTCTTTAGCGTGGCGGCGACGTCGATCTCTGTTAGCACGCCGAACCCTTGCTCCTTCAGTGCCGAGCGGACGCGTTCGTCGACGGTGTCCATGTCCGCGTCAATAATTCGTGCGTAATAGTAACGGTTCATTTTCTGCTGGTCTTGTCGCTAGTTCAGTTTCAGCAAGCGGGCGTTGATCGCCACGATCACGGTACTAAGTGACATCAGCGCCGCGCCCACCGCCGGACCTACGACGACGCCGGCCCAGTACAGGGCGCCAGCGGCAAGTGGGATCGCGAAGATGTTGTAGCCCGCCGCCCACCACAAGTTTTGGACCATCTTTCGATACGTGCTCCGGGCCAGATGGATGATCGATGGGACGTCTTGTGGATCGCTTCGGACCAGCACAACGTCCGCCGTTTCAACGGCCACGTCGGTTCCGGCGCCGATCGCGACGCCGAGGTCGGCCGTCGCGAGTGCCGGCGCATCGTTTACACCATCACCCGTCATTGCAACACGCAAGCCGCGGCCTTGAATCTCCCTCACTTTATCCGCCTTCCCGTCGGGAAGCACTTCGGCAAAGTACTCGTCCAGTTTCAGCTCCGACTGCACCCACGCGGCGACTCTCTCGTTGTCGCCCGTAAGCATGATCGTGCGAATGCCCATCTCGTGCAGTCGGGAAACGGCTTTTCGGGAGGCCGGGCGAATCCTGTCGGCAAGCGCAATAGCGCCCGCGACTTTGCCGTCGATCAGGACGAACACGACGGTTTTGCCGGACTGCTGCCACTGCTGGATCCGGTCATCCTCTACGACGAGGTTTTGCTCCTCGACAAAATTGGGGCTGACGACATGAACGATCCTTCCGTCTACTTTCCCTTTCGCCCCCTTGCCCGGTATCGACGCGAAGTCCTGCGGCACCGGATATTCGTCGACGAAGGACAGGATTCCACGCGCGATAGGGTGCTCGGACTCTGACTCCACTGATGCTGCGAGGCGCAACATCTCGTCTTGACCGGTACCCGAAAGATCGACAACGTCGGTGATGCCGAACGTGCCTTCCGTCAGCGTTCCTGTCTTGTCAAAGATGACCGCATTAAGGTTGCGGGCCGTCTCGAATGCCGTGCGATTTCGGATCAGCAGGCCATTTGAGGCGGCCAGCGACGTCGAGACAGCCGTCACGAGCGGTATAGCCAGCCCGAGGGCGTGGGGGCAGGCGGTGACCATCACCGTGACAGTCCTCTCCAACGCAAAGGCAAAGTCGGTTTCGGAGAGCAAAAGCCAGAGAAGCATGGTGATCGCGGCAGACCCGAGAGCGATTCCCGTAAGCCAGCCCGCCGCGCGGTCTGCAAGAGCCTGGGTGCGAGACTTGCTCTCCTGCGCTTCGCGGACGAGGCCAATAACCTGTGACAGAAAGCTGTCCTCACCGATCTTTCCGACGGTGATCTTGATCGACCCTTCTTCATTGATCGATCCGCCGATGACGCCATCTCCTTCCGACTTCGCCACGGGTTTCGACTCACCTGTCAGGAGGGACTCGTTGATGGAGGTGCTGCCCTCATAGATCTCGCCGTCGGCGGGGATTTTCTCGCCGGGCTTTACAAGGAGTCGGTCTCCAGGCTTGAGGTCGTCGATGGACACCTCCTACACCTCTCCACCATCCAGTACTCGATGTGCGTCTGACGGCATAAGCCGCGCGAGCTCCTCAAGCGCCTTTGACGCGCCCATGACGGATCGCATTTCGACCCAATGCCCCAGAAGCATGACGTCGACGAGCGTTGCAAGCTCCCAGTAAAAAATCTTTCCAGGTACCCCAAACACGACCGACGTGCTGTAGGAAAACGAGGTAGTGATCGCTACCCCTACCAAGGTCATCATGCCCGGGCGACGGTTCCGCACCTCGCGTACCAGTCCGGTCAGAAACGGCCATCCTCCGTATAGGAAGAGTGCGGTTGACAGGGCGGCGAGAAGGTAGAGGTCGCCCGGGAAAGCGAGTGATTCAGTTACCCCAACGAACTCGCGAATCATCGGAGACAGCGCGAGAATGGGTATTGTCAGGATCAGGGAAAACCACAAACGGCGCCTGAAGTCGTACGCCATGTGGGCGTGATGTCCTTTGTCGTGGTTGTGTTGCCCGTCGCGCCCGCTATCGTGGTTCTCCCGCTGACCAGGGGACTCGTAGGTGCCGTTACTGCCTGAATGTTGGTTGCCGTCGTGGTGGTGGCGGTTTGATCGCGATGACATGATTCGTGCCTTGCTTGAACTGAGCGATCCAGCTTCACCGCCGCTAGGTCGGAGTGAAGATCAAGAAGCAGAATTCTGGACGGCCCGCGGCACGGAACCTCACTACTCCAGCGTCCGCGCCATCATCAGGATAACCTTCAGGTTGCCCGTACCTTCCAGGAACAGCCCAGCCCGCCCCTTTTCCGCGACGATGGAATGCCCGTGCGCCACCAGGCCGCCGCCATCGTAGGCGCGGTAGTGGGTGCCGTCGGCTACGAGTCGCATCAGGGAGGTACCCGTGTATTCCCTCTTCGCAGAATCGAGAAGCTCACGCTCTCCATCGACGACTCGCCCCTGCGAGATTCTTTCGCCGTCCCATTCGACGAAGAAGTAGTTGAAGCGGTCATGCAACGAGTGCACGAGTGCAAAGCGACCGTCGAATTCGTCGGCACCGAAAAGCAGTTCGGCCTCAATGTCATCCAGTTCTGGCTTGAAGACGAAGAGGGCCGGAGGGCCGCCGGCTTCAATCTGGATTGCACTTTTGGAAGTGTCGACGCTCACGATACTTGTCTGAATCGAAGCAGGATCTCCGACGAGCCATTCCGCGACACCTTTCCAATCGCTGGGGAGGACAGGCTGCAGTTTCCAGCCATCCTCAAAGGAGACAAGGCTTTGGCCCGGCGGAGCAATCTCGGCTCGAATCTGGGCCTGTTCGGCTACTGCCTCGACGCCTACCCCGAAATCGAAGACGAGACGTGCGCCGCGCTCGGCAGTGGTGAACAGAAGAACAAACCCGGTGATGCCTCCGACAACGAGAAGCACCTTGATCCAGGTGTTGCGGATCGCGCCGACGCGGAAGACGACCAACCTCGCAATCGCAAAGACCACGAAGAACCACGCCGTCCACTTGGCAATATCGGCGTGACTGGAAATCGCGCGTTCGGCTCGCGCCGGCGGGACAATATTCTCGAGTCCCCACTCGCCGGAGAAGTAGGCGGCAACTATCGTGGCGGCGCCAATGAGGTATAGCGTCACCGTCAGGATCTGCAAGTGCCGTCGATTGCGCCAGATGAGACCAGCGAGGTCTGCAAGAACCGCTACGGATAGAAGTGCGACAGGAAAGTGAACGACCATCGGGTGAATCCCGGGCGCCCAATCAGGAATGAGATTCATTCTCCGGACAGCTCTTTCGTTGAGATTCTTGCCTGCTGAATCGGTATCTCTGCACCGGCTATTGACGCTCGAGAGGCGGCGTCCTCGTCCGCTGTCAACTCATCCCTGTATCTCCACCTATAGACCAAAGCATAGATGGCCGGGATGACAATCAGTGTGTTGATCATCGAAGTTACGAGTCCTCCTACCATCGGAGAAGCTATTCTTTTCATCACTTCGGTACCGATTCCTGTTCCAAACATAACGGGTAGGAGTCCAAGTATTGTTGTGAACACCGTCATGAGTTTTGGTCGAACACGGTCTACCGCCCCTTCTTCAAGGGCTGAGTTCAGGGCGGATCGGCTCGTAAACCGGCCCTCGCGCCGGTATCTCTGCACCGCCTCGTGCAGGTATACGTGCATTACGAGCCCGGTTTCGGCCGCCAGCCCCGCAACGGCAATGATGCCGACCCCCACCGCGATACTCATGTTGAAGTCGAGCAGAATAAGAATCCACACAGCCCCTACGGCTGCGAACGGCAGCGGAAGCATGAGTAGAAACGAGTCGACCGCGTTTCGAAGATGTATGAAGAGCAGCAGGAAAATCACGGCGAGGGTAATCGGAACCAAGACCTGCAGTCTTTGCATTGTCCGTTCCATATACTCGAACTGGCCGCTCCATGTCAGCGAATAACCCGTAGGAACTTCTACATTGTTGAGCACAGCGGTCCGGGCGCGCTGTACATACGACCCGATATCAACGTTTTCCTGCAAATCGACGAACACCCAGGCGTTCGGACGGGCGTTTTCGCTCTTGATCATGGGAGGTCCGGACGTGAGTGCGAAGTCTGCCAGCTGGCCGAGTGGCAGTTGACGACCGTCCGCTACCGGTACGAGCAGCTGACGAAGAGCAGCAAGGTTGTCTCGGTATGCCTCGGGATATCGCACGTTGACGGGGTAACGTTCGAGCTGCTCGACCGTGCGTGTTACGTTCATCCCTCCGACGGCCGATGCTACAACATCGAGCACGTCGCTCGTCGTGAGACCGTATCGTGCTATTTGCTCACGGTCAACATCGATGTCAAGGAAGTATCCGCCACTGGCGCGTTCCGCGAACACGGATCTCGTGCCGTCCACTTCCCGCAAAGCTGACTCAATCCTTGACCCAACGCTTTCGAGGGTGGTGAGATCGGGTCCCGCGATCTTAATCCCGACCGGCGTACGAATGCCGGTCGCCAGCATGTCGGTGCGCGCGCGGATTGGCATCGTCCACGCGTTTGTGAGGCCCGGAATCTGAATGGCGGCGTCCAGCTCGCTGATCAGCTTCGAGATGGTCATGCCGGTTCGCCAGTCCGCAGGCGGCTTCAGCACAACTGTAGTCTCAATCATCGACAAAGGTGCGGGGTCGGTGGCGGATTCAGCGCGGCCTACTTTTCCAAAAACGTGCTTCACCTCCGGGAAGGAAGCAATGATGCGGTCGGTCTGCTGAAGCAGCTCCTTGGCTTTCTGGATGGAGATTCCAGGCAGCGTCGTCGGCATATACAACAGGTCTCCCTCATTCAGCGGTGGCATGAATTCGGACCCAAGCTGTGGAAACGGCACATAGACGTCGTCAAACAGCATCCGTTGAAGCGGAAGAATCGACAGCAGGGGAATCACCGCGCTCACGAGAAATACCGTCAGCGGTCTTCGCAGTGTGGTGCGGATAATTGGTCGATACACGTTAAGAAAGAACCGCGACATCGGATTTTCGGACTCGCTCCGGATCCTGCCAGATACAAAGACCGTCATCAAGGCGGGTACCAGAGTGACCGCCAGCAAAGAGGCGGCCGCCATCGCGAATGTCTTCGTGAATGCCAGCGGTCGGAATAGCCGCCCCTCCACCTGCTCCAGCGTAAAGACGGGTAGGAAGCTGATGGTGACGATTAGAAGGGAGAAGAAGAGAGTGGGTCCGACCTCGACGGCAGCCTCGACAACCGCCGAGATGCGTTCCGAGGAGGTCAGATCTCTGCCGAGTCTCGCCCGTAGCCGCTCTATGTGCTTGTGCCCGTTCTCCACCATGACCAGCGAGGCGTCCACCATCACACCGATGGCAATGGCAATGCCGCCGAGGCTCATGATGTTGGCGTTGATGTCGAGCAGATACATGACGGCAAACGAGATCAGAATGCCAACCGGTATGGTGATGAGTGCGACGAACGCGCTCCGGACGTGCAGCAGGAAGATCATGACGATGAGGGCAACGATCAGCATCTCCTCTACAAGCTTTGTCCGCAGCGTCTTGACCGATCTATCAATCAATCCCGATCGGTCGTACTCGATCGCGATCTCCACTCCATCGGGCAGTCCGACGGAGATCTCATCCAGACGCTCCTTCACACGCTCGATGACGCGCCGCGCGTTGTCTCCGTAACGCATCACCACAATTCCGCCGACCGTTTCACCCTCACCGTTGCGATCGACGAGGCCGCGGCGCAGCTCGGGACCAATGCGTACCGTCGCTACGTCACCGACCCGGATGGGCGTACCGTCGCGCGATGTAAGCGGTACGCTGCGGATGTCTTCCAGGCCCGACAGATATCCACGACCGCGTACCACGAACTCACGCTCCCCGATTTCCATCAGGCGACCACCGACGTCCTCGTTAGACCGCTGAAGAGCGAGTCGCACATCTGCAATCGATATTCGGAAGGCGGCTAGCTTGTGTGGGTCAACGACGACTTGGTACTGCTTGACAAAACCCCCAATGGAAGCCACCTCCGAAACGCCCTCCACCGATTGCAGCTCGTAGCGGAGAAAGAAATCCTGGATACTCCGAAGTTCGGATAGGTCGTGCCTGCCCGTACTATCGGAAAGGGAGTATTCAAAGATCCAGCCGACCCCGGTGGCGTCGGGGCCAATGGAGGGTCTGACCGTTCGCGGCAGGCGTTCGGCCGCGTAGCTCAGGTACTCGAGCACCCTGCTACGCGCCCAATAAAGGTCCGTCCCGTCTTCGAAGATGACATAGACGAACGACGTTCCGAACATCGAGTAGCCGCGCACGGTCTTGGCAAATGGGACGCTCAGCATCGCGGTCGACAGTGGGTACGTCACCTGGTCCTCGACGATCTGCGGCCCTTGGCCCGGATACTCGGTCTGGATGATGACCTGGACGTCCGAAAGGTCCGGGATTGCGTCCACCGGCGTGTTGATGGCCGCCCACAGACCGACGGCAGAAACCAGCATCGTCACCAGGACGACTAGAAGCCGATTCTCGGCGCAGTATCTGATCAGGCTTTGAATCATCATCCGTTCGAACTTTTTCTTCTAATGTTGATGGTCCGCCATCGCGCCGACCGCCGACTTGAGTCGCGATTCGGAGTCGATGAGGAACTGCGCGCTAGTGACGACAATTTCTCCGCCTTCGAGGCCCTCGAGAATGCGATAACTTCCGTCGGCAAGCACCCCCAGTCGTACTGCTCTGGGCACAAACCTTCCGCCGCCCAGGGAAATGATCACGATGTCCTGTTCCCCGGTCCGTATTACGGACTCCTCGGGGACGATTGGCGCCGGAGGAAGCGGTTCGCCCTGGATCCGTACGGTCGCATACATGCCCGGCTTCAACATCCGCCGGTTACCCGGCATGATGATTCTGGCCCGCGCCGTCCGCGTCGCTGGATCGAGCATATAGTAGATGTGATCGACTCGGCCGCGGAACGTCTTGCCTGGATCGTACGGAAGCTCGATCGTGACTGGCAAGCCCTCGCGTACCCACGACAGGTCCTGTTCGTAAAGATCCGCCATCAACCAGATCTTGCCCGTGTCGTAGATCTTGAGCAGAGGTTCGCCGGCGGTCACATGCTGTCCCTCAACCACCGACTTGCTCATTACTTCTCCGGATGCTGGCGCGTTGAAACGGATAGCCCGTAGCGGCTGTCGGGTTAGCTCCAACTCTGCGATCTGCTCGGGAGTGATGTCCCAGAACAGGAGCCTGCGACGGGCGGCTTCCAGGAGTCGGTCAGCATCCTCTGAAAGGCCTTCGATCGGCCCTCCGGACATACGCTCCGCGTTGTTCAGAGCAAGAAGGTATTCCTCCTGTGTCGACACCAGTTCGGGGCTGTACAGGTCGAGAAGAGGGTCTCCTTCACTCACCAGAGCCCCTTCGTAAGTCACGAAGAGTTTCTCCACCCATCCGTCCGTACGCAACGTGACGGTATGGGCACTGCTCTCATCCATCTCAAATCTGGCGGTCGACTGGATGATGCGATTCATGGTGGACACATCGACTTCGGTCGTGCGAACACCGATATTCTGGACGACCGAAGGCTCAACGAGTACGACGGTGGCCTCCGCGTCCGCAACTTCCGCATCTGACTGGTGGGACGAATGATCCATCCCACTCATCGCCGTCGTTTCGGCGGGTGCGGGCGTCATCGCCGAGTCCATTGCGTGACCCGCGTGACGATCGGTTTGCTCGGTCTTGGTGCAGCCGCTGATTGTCATCAGCAAGGTCGCAAGGCCGACGGCGAACTGCAGAGGCGCCGTTCGTAATCTTATAGTGCGTCTTTTCATGTTATCTGTCGTAGCGGTTGACGTCCTGGCCCAGTGCCCACCGTAGCTCGGCCACGGCGCGATGCAGCTGAGAGCGTACCGTAGTCTCCTCCATTCGAAGGGAATACAGGGCGCGTTCGGCGTCGAGGAGATCCGTGAATCCGGCTTGTCCAGTCGTGTAGGCTGCGAGAGCGGCATCGCGGGCGATCTCCGCCTGGCGAATCAGCCCCGCTTCCAGCAGCGTGAGGTTCTCCTGGCTGATTGCGATGCGCCGAACGAGGTCGGAAAGCTCGGTGTCGATCGCCGTTTGCAGCGCCTCCAGTCGGGCTTCAATCTGTCGTCCAATAATTCGCTGCTCCTCGACACGGGCGCGAATCGGAGTGCGCCATATTGGTATTCTGATTCCGGCACCGACGGCAATTGCGTCAGCACCGTCCGGGTTTGCAGGAGGACTCGACCTAACGATATCAGAGTAGATGACCGACAGGTTCAGGTCGGGCCATGACTGCTTTTGAGCTAACGCCGCCGCCTGATCAGCTTGTTCGGATGCAAGCCTAAGTGCCGCCAGATCGGGACGGCTTTCGACTGCGACATCCGGATTTGCGTTTTCCGGAAGGCGTTCGAGATCGAGAGGCCGGGTTACGCGAAAAGACACCTCCGCTAGTTCGGGTAGGTTGACCAGCCTTGCGAGAGCGGCGGCTTCCCGTTGGCGCTCTGCTTTGAGATTGAGTTCGCGTTGTGTCAGCGTGTTCTTTTCGAGCTGGGCCCGCAAGAGTGCCTGCTGGTGGCCACGGCCTACCTCGTACTGCGTAGCTGCGGCTTCGGCGAATCTGGCGACCTCGGCCTGAAACGCCGAGATGATGCGAAGCCGTTCCTGAAGCGCAAAGAGACTCGCGTAGACCTGACGGGCTTCCAGGACGGCGTCGTTTGCGAGCGCCGCGGACTCCATCTCGGCGGTACGAAAACGGAGCGTGGCGACCTCGCCCCGCAACCTGCGCTTTCCGGGGAATGGTATCGTCTGTTCCAGTCGCCATTGTGAGCGTTGGGCGCCCCGCGCCGTGTGAATCGGTCGGGGTGACACGGCTACGGCCAAGAGAGGATCTTCAAACCTCTTCGCCACGGATATTGTCTCCCGCAGCGCTTCGGCCTCAAGAGTGGACGCAAGCAACATCGGGTTGTCGGCGAGCACTGAACGGACGACGTCCGCAACATTGAGTACCGAGTCCGGTGCGGTCGTTTGCGCGGCGGCCGAAGCAGCCAGCGTAAGTGGTATCAGGAAAGTGAGCAGTGACGTGGAGCCACGGCTGAACGGTTGACCTGTCATCTTTCTCCGTTGGGTGTACGTCTGTCAAGACGTAGCCTTTGATTCGTTTCCGATTACAGCGAATCGACGACTATCAACGGAGAATGACTCTATACAATAGGAAGACGCCGGAGGCGGAGAAGAAGGACTGCGCAGGAAGCTCCGCTCGGCGCTCGATGTCTTGCGGGCTCAGGGCAGACACAAGCGCCCGTACGACTACGCCCGCGAGACTTGCCGAATCCCAATTCTGAACAGCGTTGAATCCCCCGAGTGCGGCAGGGGACACGGTGCAACATTCGTGATGGACCGGGGCAGATCGGTGATGTGCGGAAGCAATCGCGTCACTGCTGTCCAGCCATCGGTCACCTTGAACAGGTGATTCCATGTGGTTGCTACACGGTGGCGCGTGCGAATCTGCGTTCCCGTTAAAGCAAACCCCATGCAGGACGGGCCCTGCGCTGACTAATAGCAGCGCTGCAACGATGACCGAGGCGCTTGCGCGATATGACTTTCTCAGGGGCACGCATCTCGAACCGATTCACGACGACTACGGTTCCGCCGCCAATCTGCCGCGACTACACGATAATTTTGCGTTTCCTTTAGAAACGGGTTTATGGTCTCGAGGTACTTATCGATTGGAAAACAGGATCGATACTGTAAAGACAGTGCCTTTCCTGACTGAACATGAAGGTCCCCAAAATGATGTCTTCGCCCAGTCGATCAGCTGCCTTTTCTCGAAACAACCGTGAGTGGTGGGATCGTTTTCAGCAACTCCTTGACGAGCAAAACGACTGGCCCACTGAGTATCTCTTCAAGTTCATCGTACCCAAGGCGGGTTTCGAGGACCTGAAGGCCGTTTTTGGCGATCATCCGATTAAGGTCCGAGCCTCGACAAGAGGTAACTACCTGAGCGTCACCGCGAAGATGATGATGGATTCGAGCCGGGCTGTAGTCAGGATGTACGCAGCAGCCGGTCGCGTCGAAGGAGTGGTGTCGCTGTAGCCGAGGCCGTTCGTCGTGGCACCTACGCAATTCTGCTCAGAAAGGCTGCTGTACGAAGACCGTCGGGCTGAGACCGTCAGGCTGAATTCGTTTGAACTGGCGGGCAGCGCACGTCGCCGTAAGAACAAAACACGCAGCAGTCGCCCGCTGCAGGACGAAGTATCGATGAGCAGGACGGGCAGCGCCAGTAGAACTGGCACGCGTCCGTCGGCATTGCGACTTCGGAGCGGTGTCCACATCTGGGACACGTTATCGTAGAACTCAGCGTCGCAGTCGAATTCTTTGTCATGGGTTTACGGAGTCCTGTGATACGTCAAGATCCTTTCTTGAGTCCGCGCGATAGCCGACTTCCGCGATTGCAGCCACAATCTCCTCAGTCGCTATGTGCTGGGGGTCCTAACTGATGACGGCCTGAGGGGGTGCATACGTAGCTACGACCGCTGAAGATCTCGAACTTGCGTCTATAGGTCATGAATCTGCGTGAGTTTGATCGCTTTTTCGCTTCGTTCGGCTCTGCCTATGAACCGATTCGAATCACGAACCAATAGAGTTTACGCCTTATACCTAGGTATAAGGTTCCAGAGGAACGAGAATGTTTTTGGACTGATCACAAGTGGACTCGTTCGTTGGTTCTGAACTAGCGTCCGCCTGACGCTGTGGATGCCGCCCTTGGATCTATGCGTTTGGGTTCGGAAGTGCGGCGAGTACCTAAAGTGAAAGCCGCGCCACCATATGATGACGCGGCTCTCGGGTCAACGCGTTCGGCGATAACCAAGAATTTGAGTTTGGAAACTCTGGCGAGAGTCGTCGGTCCTTAAATCTGCTTATAAACGGCGATGTCTACGTGTGCAATCCGCCCGCCGGACTCAGCCGCATTCTCTGACACGGTGAAGTCGACCTTCATCTTCTGGGCATGTGCCTGCACGAGCAACTGGTTTAGCTCGTCGATGCGATGCTTCAGCTCCTTGGCAAGCAGGTAGTCTTGGTCGCGAAGCAGATAGTCAACGACGGCGTCGATATGCTCGTCGATCGGATTCGGATCCATATTTCTCGTTTATGAGTTCGGCCTGAAATGCTTGGCCGCGATGAACTGCAAGCGGCGTAGATGCGCACGCCTGGTACATCAACATTCGGGCCACTATCCACCCAAACGCGCAGATTCTCGGTATTGGCGGTAAATATTAAGAATCTGACTAACTGGCCGACAACTTCACGGTGCAGCCACTTGCAAAGTGGGTCTCATTATAGAACTGCGACCCGTGAAACCGATGCGACGCCAGTACTACGTCTACGTCATTGCGCTCGAACCGGAGGTTGCTATGCTCCGGAAGTTTGCGTCGCGCAATCCGAACCATCAACGCGGCAAACCCTGCCTGTATGTGGGGTCGACTGCGATCTCTCCCGAGAAACGGTTTGAGCAGCATCTAAACGGATATCGGAGCAACCGGTTTGTTCAGCAATTCGGCGTTCAATTGATGCCGTCCTTTTTCGAGCGCTACAATCCCATCGACAACCGCTACGAAGCCGAACTGACCGAGCATCACCTTGGTGAGCGCCTGCGTCGCAAGGGATACGGCGTCTGGTACGGGTAGGAGAGTTCGATAGAGGTCGCTAGAAACGACTGAAATCGGGCGCCCGCTTTTCAACGAAGGCGTTCAGCGCTTCCTTCGCTTCGGCAGAACGGAGACGCTCTATGAAGTGACGTCCCTCCGCTTCAATGACTTCCTGTGTCTGTGAGGCGAGCGAACTCCTCAACAGTCGTTTGGTCAGCTGAACGCTCCCGGGTGGCAACGCGGCGAGCTCCTCGGCACGGCTCATCGCTATCTCATGTACCTTGGCGTCCGGCACGATCTCGTTGACGAGTCCGGCGCGTTTGGCTTTCTCGGCATCGAACCGATTGCCGTACAGCAGGAGTTCTGCTGCAAGGCGGGGACCGGCACTCAGTGGGAGCAATAGGCTTGAACCAGCCTCCGGGCACAGGCCGAGTCGCGTGAACGGCATCTGAAAATACGCGTGCTCTCCCGCCACGACGATTTCGCAATGAAGAAGGAGCGTCGTGCCAATGCCGACGGCCGGACCGGTAACGCCGGCCACGAGCGGCTTCCGCAGCGAGCTGATAGTCCTTAGAAACCTCAGAACCGGACTCGCCTCGTCTTGCGGAGGATTGTGAAGGAAATCCGTCAGGTCATTACCAGCCGTAAAGCAATCGTACGTTCCGAGAAGTAGATGGACGCGAATACTGTCATCACGCTCTGCGGCATCCAGCGCATCGCAGAGAGCCGTGTACATTTGGACGGTCAGGGCATTCTTCTTCGCGGGCCTGTTGAACTGGATGAGAGCCGTTTTTTCGCCGGGCCGGCCGAGTATGAGTTCGCTCATGTGTGCGTCTCTTGATGGTGGCATGTCCAAGCCGTTATCTGCTGAGAATAATACGATCAAACAGCGACCTTGCAGGTAGTCCCGGTGGTAGCGGCGCGACGGTGGAATACGAGAGCCCTGAAGGTATCATCTCTTCGAGGACGTATGCGGCTGTAACTCTGCGCCGGCGGAGTGTATCATAGTGTCAGGCTTCGGTCCGGTAGACTAACTCGATCTTGAACCATGACGACTTGTACGAGGACTTCGCTCGCCACGGACGCGGCCCGCTTAAGGAGGGCGAATCTCGCTTCCGCGGTCTTGTCGGCCCTTATCACCATGGCGATGGGTATGGCCGCACAAGCGCAGTCCATTCAGCGGTTCACACCTTCGACAATGCTCGCTCCAGGGCAGATCGAGGTCAAACTCTTCAACAATCTCTACACCCAGACCTCGGTGTTTGACGAGGATGGCGAGCGCGTCAAGCTGGACACCCGATCCAGCTACTTCACTTCAATCTTGCAGGCGCAGTACGGTTTGAGGAAATCACTGAACGTCGGTTTCGATCTGTATTTCAAGTCCGTTCATGTCGACGTCTGGGATGCCTCGCCGTTCGACGTACTCGGCTTCGGGAATGATACTCTGAGCCAAACCGCGCTGACGGTGCTGGGACCGCGAGTGAAGTTCGCGCCGTTGCAAAGTGTGCCGACGCTGTCGCTGCAGGGTACGCTGTTGATACCCGTCGCGTCCGACATGGAGGGGCGGGAGAGTGGTCGGCCATTTCTCGAGTATGACGATCCGCAGATCTGGCTTCAGGCGTTCTATGATTATCCTATCGACGAGAACTACCTGCTTTTCCTCGAAGGGGGAATCCTCTTCCGGCCGGACAACACGGCTGGCGACACGCACGAGTGGATTTTTCCTCTGAAGGGTATTCTAAATTTCTATCCGACAGGGCGGTGGACCGTGTACGGGCTTGCCGACTTCTCGCCCTCGTCACTGGGCGCGTACTACTTCCAGGGAGGGATCGGTGTTAAGTTTCAGGTTGTCGCGGGGTTTGAAATAGAGACGCTGCTAACCGGATTTCCCATCGGGCGCAATCGCGGCGGTGGCAAGACCTACAATTTTGGGCTGCGCTGGATACGGTTCTGATCCTGCTCAATAATCCTCCAAAGGAAAGGCCGCGAGTCAAGCCACACGTTTCTGGCCCTTCGCTTGAATCTAGCTGATGGGTTGCCCAAATTGGCACCGCGGTTGGAGTAGTGGGAACTGAAGCCTTACTCACGATCACCGCGAGAGCCGTCTAAGCCATCGGAGAGCAGCCTCTTGGAATCTCTTGCCTTCCTGGATTGGGCCATGATTGGCCTCTACTTCGTCGTGATTCTTGGAGTGGCCTTCTGGGTTACTCGACAGAAGTCGACGCATGAGACCTCTTCGGGGTACTTCCTCGCCGGACGGAACGTCGGATGGTTTGTAGTTGGCGCGGCGCTGTTCGCCTCCAACATCGGCTCCGAGCACCTGGTCGGGCTGGCGGGCACGGGTTTTGGGAGCGGCGTAGCGGTTGGGCAATTCGAGGTACTGGCTTCGCTCATATTGCTCGTCCTCGGATGGGTCTTCGTCCCGTTCTATCTGAAAAGCGGCGTCTTCACGATGCCGGAGTTTCTGGAGCGACGGTACTCGTCGGGTGCCCGATGGTATCTGGCGATCATCTCAATCGTAGGCTATGTCCTCACCAAGATTTCGGTGACGCTTTACGCGGGCGGAATCGTGTTTGAAGTGTTGCTCGGTGGTGGCTTCTGGACGGGTGCGATCGTGATCGTCGTGTTGACGGGGCTCTACACGGTCTTTGGTGGATTGCGCGCGGTCCTCTACACCGAGTTGCTTCAGACCTTCATGCTGATTGGCGGCGCGATACTCGTTACCGCCATCGGTCTCAATCAGCTTGGTGGATGGGAGGTAATGCGCGCGACCGTCGACACGGCGTATTTCGACATGTGGTTGCCGATGAGTCACCCCGATTTTCCGTGGACGGGCATCATGTTCGGAGCGCCGATACTTGGCGTATGGTATTGGTGTACCGACCAGTTCATTGTTCAGCGCGTTCTGTCGGCAAACGGTATCGATCATGCCCGGCGCGGTACGATCTTCGGCGGCTTCCTGAAGATCCTCCCGCTGTTCATTTTCGTGCTTCCGGGTATCGTAGCATTCGCGCTGGTCAAGAACGGTAGCCTGACCGTAGGTCGTCCTGACCATGCCCTTCCGGAGATGATACGCACTTTGCTGCCGGTCGGACTGCGGGGTCTGGTTGTCGCCGGCTTTCTCGCGGCGCTCATGAGTTCTCTGGCAGCGGTTTTCAATTCCTGTTCGACGCTGATCACGTGGGACGTCTACCGAAAGTTGCGACCGGCGGCGACTGAAACGCAGCTGGTCACTGTCGGGAAGTTCGCCACGGGAATTCTGGTGGTGCTGGGTCTGGCGTGGATTCCCTTTATGAAGTACATCTCAGATCAGCTTTACGTCTACTTGCAAAGTGTCCAGGCATACATCTCGCCGCCGATTGCCGCCGTATTTCTGCTCGGCATCTTCTGGAAGCGCGTCAATTCGCGAGGCGCCATAGCATCACTTGCGACCGGTTTCGTCCTCGGACTTGCGCGCCTGCTCCTGGAGTTGAACAAGGGCTCACTGGAAGGGCTGATATTCTGGTATGCAGATATCAACTTCCTGCACTTTGCGATCTTCCTGTTCGTGATCTGCTCGGCTGTACTGGTTTTGGTGAGCCTCACGAGCCCCGCGGACAGCGACGAGAAGCTCGCGGGCCTTACGTACGCAACGCCTATCCCGCCGGAGGGAGCAGTGGTCGTTCCGGACTCGGATCCGTTATGGCGAAGAAAGGACGTCATCCTCACGGCACTGCTCATAGTGTGTGTCATCGCCGTCTGGCTGTACTTCAACGGCTAGCCTGGTTTGGTAATGGAATTGTAAGAGGCACCGTGACATGGATAGAAGAAAGTTCATGAAGTCGGCCGGTCTCGTAACCGGCGCGCTGGCATCGCGCGCAACGACCGGTCTCGAATCGCGTGTATATTCGCGCCGGAAGTCCGATCACCGGATCAACCACTCGGTATGCAAGTGGTGCTACCCCGACATGACTGTCGCACAGCTTGCTCAAGCGTCTGCGAAGCTCGGTATTCAATCCGTTGAGCTGCTGGATCCGGAGGAGTGGATGGCGGTCCGAGCACATGGTCTCACGTGCGCGATGGCGAACGGCCCGATGACGATTGAGGTCGGCTTCAACCACGAGGAGAACCACGACCGTCTGATTCCCGACTATATTAAGCGCGTCGAGGAAGTTGCGGCGGCAGGGCTTCCAAACGTGATCTGCTTCTCGGGAAATCGTAACGGAATTTCCGAGAAGCGTGGGCTCGACAATTGCGTGAAGGGCCTGCGGCCAGTAGTCGAAGCTGCAGAGCGGGTGGGCATCACGCTCTGCATGGAACTTCTAAACAGCCGCGTGACCCATCTTGATTATCAGTGCGACCGTACCGATTGGGGCGTCGAGCTGTGCGACCGCATCGGTTCGAATCACTTCAAGCTCCTGTACGATATCTATCACATGCAGATCATGGAGGGGGATATCATTAGGACGATTCGCACCTATCATCCGTACATCGCGCACTACCATACGGGCGGCAATCCGGGCCGCAACGAGATCGACGATTCGCAGGAGTTAAACTACCGGGCCATCATGGAGGCGATCGTTGAGACCGGCTTCACAGGTTATGTGGCTCAGGAGTTCATCCCGACGCGCGACCCCGTCACCTCCCTCGCCGAGGCAATCGAGATCTGCGACGTCTAACCCAGGCGAATACGATTCGTCAGATAGGCGGAGTGGAGTTTTCCAACTGACAAGTCTTACAACCAAAAGAGCGGCCAACTTGCGTTGACGATTTGGCAGGGAGTCTATTCGTGACATCCCGAGTCAGTATCATCAGAAGTGCCAGCTACGTCCGTCCGATCGACTGGCGCAGGGTTGCGAGGAGCTTTTCCGTCTTCCAAATTGCCGGCCGCTTCGAGGGGTCCGAAGTCACCTCGACACGAGGGGTCAATTGTGAATTTTTTTGAGCACGTCGTCGACGGAGATCTTTTTGCAGATTGGTAGTAAGATGCCGCGTTTTGAAAACGCTGGCACTGCCTTCAGAGCCCCAGGCTTCGACCAGCATTACCAAGTAATGTTTAAGCCCTGGAGCTATGAACTTCAATGTTTACGATGTTTCTCCGGCACTTTCTTGCCGGAGTAGTCCTCTTGGTTCCTTCCGCCGCCTCGTCGTCGGCGCAGACCGCCGCCTCAGTTGAGGCCCAGCTCAACGCGCAACGGTCGGTGGCAGCTCGTGTGCTCGAAAGCGTGTCCCCCGGCAAGGCGGCCAATCTTCAGTACGCCGTCGACCGCGTCGTTCGGGAGAGGTGGAACAACACCGACTGGGAGTCAGCATCAAAGACCGAACACACGTACGCGGGTTTTCGTCGTAGTACGACGCAAGACTATGAGTGGGAGCCTTCCGGTGGGAGTCCGTCTTTCCGTACTTCATATAACGAGGCCGGACTGATCAGCCGCATCGATGTCTGGGATCCGATTTCCAAGGCCCCGACACCCCTCGCCGACTTCTATTACGAGTATTCGTACGACTTCTCCAACTCTCGGCAGGTGGTGTCACTGGAAATTGAGCGGGAGTGGGACGGAGTCGCGTGGCAAAACGCCTCGAGGACCGTCTACGACGTTCAGACCGATCCGAACTTCGGTCTCCGGATCGTTGGCGGCCAGACGGACACATGGGCTGCCGGTGATTGGTGGCCCGTCGACCAGTTCAGTTTCTACGAGATGGAAGGGGCGGTCTATCAGGAGCATCGAACGTGGGACGGCGGCCGTTGGGTCAACACTGAACGAATCGTCTTTCCGGATCACACGATTTCTACGCTTGAAAATCGTCTCGTGACGCTCGAGTCCCGTTACGGGGAGTTTGCTGATCTATACCTGGCCGTGCAGATGTTGCCCCCGTTCTTCAGTCAAGAGTGGACGGGCGGTGAGTGGGTCAACACGTCGCGACAACGTACGGAGTCGTTCCACTTCGTGACCGGTGAGCCTGCAGTGATCCAGTTCGACACGTGGGACCAGAGCGACTGGGTCGGCGATTTTCGGCTGGAGTACCATTGGGTGCTGTACAACAACAGCTCGGCGTGGAGAATTGGTGGCTCTAATCTGCAGTTACCGGAGCACAACGGGTGGACTCCGATCAGCGCGGAGTCGTACGAATACGACGGGCGAAACTTACTGGTTCAGTCTGTTCGGCGGGATGGTTTGTTCGGCATATTCGTGAACACGGCTCGCATCAGTTTCAACTGGATTGGTCTGTCTGTAGGTCGGGAGGATCCCGGATCCGTACGCGTGACGCACGTGCTGCGGCCGGCCTACCCGAATCCGTTCAATCCGACGACGACAATCACGTACGAGCTGGCGACGTCCGATGATGTACGGATAGAGTTGAGAGACATGCTCGGCCGCCTCATCGACGTGTTCGTCGACGAGCGAAAGGCTGCGGGGAGCCACAAGGTGCTTATAGAGGCGCGCGAGCTGCCCAGCGGTATCTATGCGGTCCGAATGCTGACGCCGGATCGGATTCAGACCCAGCTACTGACCTTGGTTAAGTAGAGTAATCGGGAGCGTCCCGTAAGGTGCTCCCGATACGTAGCGACTCGAGATCAATCATGAAGAACCGCAATAACTATCGCTATTGTTTGTCGGCTTGGCTACGAGCAACCATCTACGTGGTGTTATTCGGGTCTCCGGCATTGCCGGCAACCGGTCAGGCCTCGAGGGACGTAGCGGTTGCTCGCCTCCTGATCGACGTGGAAGGTATCGAGGCCGATTTCCCGGACAAGGCGAAGGGTCTACTTCCGTTGTACATCGACATCCGAGAGGCGTATCGGCTCTCTGAGGAGGCAGTCAGTGCGTTGCGCGATCCGGACGCATCTCCGGTGAAACTGGCGTTCGATTCCGTCTATGCGATTGTGGCCGATGGTCTGATCCATCATGCGGGGTTCCAAATTGCTCCGCTGGATACGCTGCGCGGCGACGTGAGGTATTTGTTCGGCTACCCGGTCGGAAACGTCGAGAAGGTTGCGAGCGGTGGGAGCTTCTCGGGAGCGCTGGAGATACATGTCGACGTGACCGTTGCCGACGCTAATCAATCCTCTTGGGCAATCTTTAGTACAGGTAAGGTGCGAGCCAAGGGCCGGCCCGAAATGGAGCTGCGCGTTCGATACGTTGGTGCAAACGGGCAGGGCTGGAAGGAGAAGGTTCGGGTCAGGTCAAAGTCTCGCGTTACGGTCGACGAATATTGGGTTCTCGGCATTCGGAAGAGATCTTCCACGGCTGCGGACGACTCGCTGCTGCCGGACCTTACGCGGATGGCCGTGCAGGACCTCATAGAGCAATTACGGGCTCATGGGATTATCTAAGCTGGGGATGCGCGCAATGCCCACCGCAATTTTGGATTCCAACTTCGTCGATCCATCCGAAGCGCTTCGGACGTCCGAAGAGAGTTATCGAACAATATTCGATCTCGCAGGGGATGCGATGTTTGTTCACGATATCGAGACCGGAGCTATTCTGGACGCCAATATCAAGGCGTGCGAGCTACACGGGTGCTCGCTGGATGAGCTAAAGTCGTTGGGCGTGGGAGGGATCAGCGTCGGAGAGCCGCCTTACGACATGTTTCATGCGCGACGCTATATACAGCTCGCCGCGGCGGGATTGCCGCAACGTTTCGAGTGGTTGGTAAGGCATCATACGGGAAATCGGTTCTGGGTCGAGGTGTCGCTGAACCGGGCGCGTCTTCTTGGAGCGGAACGCATCATTGCGAGCGTACGCAATATCGACGATCGCAAGAAAGCGGCGGATGCCCTTCGGGCTGCGCATGACGAGCTGGAGGAACGCGTCCGGCAACGCACGGCTGATCTCGAGTGCCGCACCCGAGATCTTGAGCAGGCAGAACAGCGCTTCCGCGCAATCGTGGAGGCCAGTCCGACACCGCTTCTTCTCAGTCGGTTGGAAGACGGACGAATACTCTTTGCCAACGAGCGGCTTGAAATGCTGCTGGGTGCGGAGTCAGGCTCGCTTACCGGTAGACGTACCGTGGACTTCTACCATGATCCGGCCGAGCGCGATAAGGTCGTCGATCTCCTTCGCGAACACGGCTCGGTACGAGATCTGGAATTGAGGATCCGTAAGGTCGATGGCACTGCTCGCTGGGTTTCGGCTTCCGTGCAGCGTTTTGTCTACAATGGCGAGCTCGCCCTCGCGACCTCTTTGCTCGATATCACCGAGCGAAAGAGATCGGAGGAAATTCTGACGTTTCAAAAGACACTCCTTGAGGCACAGAGTGACTCGTTGATAGACGGAATGCTTGTGGTGTCCTCGGACCGCCGCATCCTGTCGTTCAACAAGCGGTTCATCGACATGTTTGGCCTTAGCTCGGAGGTTCTTGAAACAGGGTCGGACGAGGCTGCACTTGCGAATGCCTTGGATAAAATTCAGGACCCGAACGCTTTCCTGGAGCGGATAGCGTACCTGTACGGCAATCCCGATGAACGTGCCAGTGACGAGGTCGTGATGGTCGACGGTCGCATTCTTGACCGGTACAGCGCGCCGGTTGTCAGCAAGGACGGCCACCGCTATGGTCGAATATGGTTTTTTCGCGACGTCACCGACGAGAGGCGGTACGAACGCGAGCTTATGGCAGCGAGGCTAGAGGCCGATGCCGCACGCGAACAGGCGAGCCGATACGCCAAGAGTCTCCACAAGGAAATTGAGACCGGTCGGAACATCCAGATGGGATTTCTGCCTTCCGAGTTGCCGCACCCGGACGGGTGGGAGGCGGACGTCCGTTTCAAGCCGGCATGGCAGGTGGCGGGGGACTTCTACGACATGTTCTATGCCGCCCCCGGGCTGCTGGGGATCGTCGTGGTGGACGTATGCGGCAAGGGCGTTGGGGCGGCCCTCTTCATGGCGCTATTTCAGAGTCTTCTGAGGACGTCGGCGGAACGCGTTGGATCCAATCTTCCCGAGTGTGATAATCCCGAGGTAGCGATCCTTCAGGAGTCACTGAAATCGACCAACGATTATGTCAAGCGCGTTCACAGGCCGTCGCGGATTTTCGCGTCGTTGTTCTTCGCTCTACTGAATGAAGAGACGGGAGATGTGACGTACGTCAACGCAGGACACGAACCGCCGTTGCTAGTCGGTGCGCGCAGACTGCGGAGACTAAAGCCCACGGGGCCCGCGGTAGGCGTGTTGTCGGGCGTCACGTTTGGCGTGCAACGTGTTCGAATGCATCCGGGCGACCTGCTATTCGCTTATACCGATGGTGTTACGGATGCGCGCAACAGGGCGGGTGAATTCTTCGGCCTTGATCGGCTCATATCGCGAGTTGGCGGTTCGTCTCGGAGCCCAGAGGCCGTACTAAATGAAATCGACGACGCCATCAGTGACTTTTGCGGGACCGCCCCACTATCAGATGACGTGACCATGCTGGCCGTACGCAGACTTATCGCCGCTTGAATTCATTAGAACACTGGCGTCAACACCGTTTGCCAAACCCCAAGCAGCCAATGCGATCAGGATTCTTGCGAGCGGCGGCTTATGGCTTCCGGGTCAAAGCCAGGATTCGATCAGGTCCGTCCGATCGACTGGCGCAAGGTTGCGAGGAGCTTTTCCGTCTTGTCCTCGTCGGGACTGCTCGATAGTTGTTGATAAGACTCCAGCGCCTCGACGGCACGCTCGAAGTCGTCCTGCATCGCCAGTGTAAGAGCGAGATTGAAATATAGGTTCGCGTAGGCGGGCTCTATCGAGGCTCCTATTTCGTAGTGGACCTGCGCCGGTCGGTAATCACCGAGGTCGAAATACACGTTGGCGAGGTTGTAATGCGTCTCGAACAGGGCCGGATCGTGCTTGAGCGAGTTTTTGAAACACTCGATTGCCTCATTAATGCGTCCCTGCTCGGATTCGAGAATACCGAGGTTACAGTACGCGTCGGCTACATACTCACCGTGAGAAATCGATTCCCGATAACCTTCGGTGGCTCGCGCCAGGTTGCCCCGCTCATCATACAGGAGTGCTCGCTCGAACGGATGAAGGTTTGTTTCGAGCGGCACGATCCGGGCTGTCGCGGCCTCGGGCTGTTCGAAAATGTTCAGCTGGCTGTCGGCACCGTCGGATCGGGAGTGCCGGCGCGCCTTCTTGTAGCCAAACTTTTGGGGACGACTTGAACGAAGCTGTAAGACCTTCGCCATGTGGGAATACTTCGCCGTCTAAGCGGTTTTCTTCTTGCGTGACTTTGATGCGGAGCTTGCCGCCTTCTTGGCAGTCTTGCTCTTGCCTGTAGCTTTCTTCATTGGCTTCTTCGACGACTTGGCCTGATCGATGCTCTCTTTGAGGGCGGTCATGATATCGACCACCGGACGCTCCTCTTCGGCGACCGTCACAATCTCCTTGCCTTCGGCTTTCGCTGTCACGAGCTCCTTCACGGCTTCGGTGTATGTGTCGGTGAGATCGATATCATCGAGAGACATGGACATTGACTCGACCAGAGTCTCTGCCAATTTCAGCTGCTCCTTATCGGCTTCGAGGCCGTCGAGTTGCGGCACCTGATTGATATCGCGCAGCTCGTTGGGGTAGCGGATCTTGTGCATGAGGAGGCCGGGACCTTGCGGCGAAAGAAGGACGATACTCTCGCGATCGCGAAGGACCACTTTGCCGACGCCCAGCTTATTACTCTCGCTTAGCGTCTGGCAAAGCAGCGCGTACGTCTTGGCTCCTACCAGACCGTCCGGTCCAGCGAAATAAGGGGTGTCGTACATCGTTGGATGTACTTCCTCGGCGTCGACGAAGCCCTGGATCTCGATGATGCGAGTGCTCTTCACGCGCAGCTTGTCAAGGTCCTCCTTTTCAACAACCACATACTGGTCGGGCTCGTACTCATAACCTTTGACGATCTCTTCGTTCGAGATCACATTGTTGCACTTCTTGCACCGCTTGTCGTACGCGATTCGTCCGTAGTCTTCAACATGTAGTTGGTTGAAGCGTATCGTCTCGGAAGATTCGATGGCGCTGTACACGCGAATCGGGATGGTGACCAGCGAGAACTGGATGTGCCCTTTCCAGATTGCTCTCATGGCATTGTCTCTCGTTGTTTGGATACCGTACGACCGCGGTCAAACGTCACCGGGCGTAAGATCGGGTCGAAGTCGAACGAACACGGGGTCGCGGAAGGTCCCGTTTTTTGTTAGCTGGGAGTATTGTACCTCGCAAAAGAGCTGCGGCTCAAGCCACGTTGTTTCCGCGTCGTCCGCAGGTTTTTCCTCTATGGGTCGATCAATCGTCGGGATTTTCTTCAGTTTGGTGTAGATGCTCTTCATCAGCTGCGCACCAAATCCCGTTCCCACTTTGCCCCGATAGAGGAGTTCGCCGTCTTCATAACACCCTATGTGGAGCGCGCCAAACAAGCTGCTTCGATCGCCTCGTCCCTCGGTGAAGCCAAGGATCACGCAGTCGTCGGTTTGCTTGACCTTGACCTTGAGCCACACGCGAGACCTTCTTCCGGGATAGTAGCGGCTGCCCCTTTCCTTGGCTACGATGCCTTCGAGACCCATCTCCTTGACTGCTTCGAACAGGGCATGTCCATCCTCCAGCGCCTCACTCACCCGATAGGGGGTGTCCCGCCGCACGCTGTCCTCCAGCCACGCTCTTCGCCGTTCGACCGGATCGCCGATCAGTGCTCGTCCGTCGAGGTAGAGGCAGTCAAACAGGTAGCAATGGGCAGGGTGTTTCTCGGATGCGCGACGAATCGACGCCTCACCTGAACGCTGGATGCGGTTGATGATCTGCCGGAAGTCGGGCCGCCCGTCTTGGTCCAGACAGACGATCTCTCCGTCGAAGACGCCGGACGTGTTTCGGAACGCCTCTTCGGCTACAAGCAGCTCGGGAAATTTTTCGGTGATGTCCCGGTGGTTGCGGCTTCGAATCGTAATCTCGCCTTCATCGAGCACAATCATGGCGCGGATTCCGTCCCACTTGAGCTCGTAGATGAAATCGCCATCGGGCACCTCACGCACGCGCTCAGCAAACATGAATCCAATCTGGTCGTGCAACCAGTCGATCTGCGGGTTGTCGAGTCTTTCTAGCAGCCACTGCCGGTTGCTTGTTTCGTAGATTCGATAGTCGGCCGTCAGCTCCGGGCTGTTGAGACGGAAGTAAAAGCCGTCCTTCTTCTCCTTGGTCTTCTCGTATTTGCCGCGGGCGAAGATCCACATCGGTCCCGCGCCGTACTCACCCTTGGGAATAACCCCTTCGAAGTTCAGATACTCGAGCGGGTGATCTTCGGTCGCCACGGCGAGACGCTTCAGCTTCGGGTGGGGAGGCATGCCTCGTGGGACTGCCCACGATCGAAGTGTTCCATTTTCCTCGAGGCGTAGGTCGTAGTGCAAGTGCGACGCATGGTGGCGGTGGACGACGAACGCGTTGCCCTCGCCCAGCACGTCAATTGGTTCGGGCTCCGGCGTCTTGCTGAATTCACGTTTGCGCGCGTATTCCGCAAGTTGCTCCGGCGTCTTGTGCTTGTCGGATTTCCCCTTTCGCTTTTTCCTTGGTGGGGTCTTCCTCTTCGTGTGGAGGTCACCCGCATAAGCGCCAATGGCCTCCCACGCATCGCCTTCTGACAGAACGTGCTCGGCTGCGTTGTGAATGTTAAAGTCGTCGGGCGACTTGAGAGCGAAGAGCCTGTCCCAGCTTAGGGGCATCGAGACGGGCGCTCCCGGTGAGCCACGAAGGCTGTAGGGCGAGACGATCGACTGTCCTCCGCGATTTCGGTAGATGTCGACAAGCACCCGTCCCTTTCGGGCCTCCTTCTTGATGTGGAGGGTTGTCGATTCGGAGTTGGCCCGTACAAACGGTTCTGCCAAATCCTTTGCTGCCTCGAACGCCTCGCCAAAGCTCCATTTGGGTTGGATAGGTATTACGATGTGAATCCCCTTGCGACCTGTTGTCTTGGCAAACGGGTGATAGCCGAGTTTCTCGCAATGCCTCTTCAGGTTCCCCGCGATCTCGAGCAGATCCTCGAAGGGGTAGTCCTCGGGGGGGTCCAGATCAAGGACGAAGTAGTCCGGTTTGTCATGGTGCGGCTTGCGTGAGTGCAGCTGGTGCAACTCGATACAGGCGAGATTCGCCAGCCAGACGAGCGTTGCTTCCTCGGTTGCAAGTATGTAGTCCAGCTTCTTCTCGTCGCCGAGAGATACGAACTTGACCCAGTCCGGCGCCCAGTCCGGGCGGTTCTTCTGGTAGAACGTCTCACCGGTGATTCCGTCCGGGTAGCGGACCAGCGTAAGCGCCCTTCCGCGGATGTGCCTGAGGATGGTCGGGGCGATCGTCAGGTAGTACTGGACGATTTCGGCTTTGATCACTCCGTCTTTGGGGAACAGCACCTTCTTCAGGTTCGAGAGCTCGACCTTTCTGTTACCGATGCTCGCCAGCTGAGAGGTTCGCGCCATCTGATTGGTTCGGTGGCCGGATGTCGGAGTGATCCTGTCGCCAGGGCCGCGTTCGAAGTTGTAGCTTTTGCGGCGCGCGAGTGAGACGGATCCGTCGGCGCATCCGTTCCACGAACACTCACTTCAGCAGCATCACCGAGCACGGCGCAAAGATCGAAACCTGGTGACTTATCGTCATCACAGCGCTGCTGTCGTCATCTGGGTCGAAGCGACGTGAAGAGAGAATAATGACGTCGCTCCCGTTCTCGGCCGCGAAGGACAGGATCGAACGTGTTCGTCTTCCGAAGACGACCTCATAGCGCGCCTGTATGCCGGACATGTTTTGCGAGATGATCTCTTCCATCTTTCGCGAAGCCGTGTCAGCCAGTTGCTCGTAGAAGTCCCGCATCTCTTCGTAGGGGAGGTCCAGCGTTTCAACGACGTGGAGAAGAGTGATTGATCCGCCGTTGCGGTCGACCATTTCTATCGCTTGATGAACGGCTTCTCTGTTCTTGTCCGTCAGATCGATGGGTAGCAGGATTCGTTTGTACTTCATGGTCCTGTTCAAATCGTGATCGGGATACCCCACGCGGTTCCTATTGGTTGTCGCTTCCTACCTCTGGATCGGCATCGCGCCTTGTCGACGGATCCATCACGTCGAAACATTCGCGATGTCGAAACAGCCTACCGACGCAAGCCCTGTCAGCAAGTCTAGCGCCCGTCGGGTTAGTGGTCAGCGAGTACCGCGATGAATAGAATGACAGGAGAATCCCGGCATGAGACCCCACTGGTATGTGAGTCTGTCCGAGCCCTCAAAAATGGCTCTTTGGGGGGATCAGAAGAGCAGCTTTCACGGATTTTTGTTGTCAGCAAGTCCGCAAATCGGCCATATTTGGCCGTTCAAAACGGTAGCCTGCATAGGAGGGCTGCTTCGTACCAGCGCATTCGCCGATCTTGCCGCGTTGGTAAACATCAGTTCAAAAACGAGTAGCGCCGCCGGGCAGGTTCTTGAACAGGGTACGATTCCGCGCTCGTTGAGCAGGAAGAGGATTCTGATTTTCATCTTCGTCTTTGTCAGCGCGCATGCTGTACTGCCTCGTCGTCCTACAACTGATGTCCCAGCTCGCCGCCGCGTCCCCACACGACGGCGGGGCTCCTCACGATTCCGTCGGAGCGACTCCGGTTGATGTGATGCCCGCGATGCCTCTTTTGTTTATGTCGAAGCAGGAGGTGACGGACGAGAACAAGCCGTTGACTGCCTCGCCCGACGAGCCGGCGGAGCAGACCAGTTTTGAGCGCCTTCGACAGCACCATTCACCGCTTCGACCCGTCTCCGAGATCATCTCCGAACTCATCGGTAGCATCTCCCCCGAAGCGGGAAGGTCATCAGGGATACCTATTCTGCGGGGCGCAAGTGCGAAACGAGTTGCCGTTACATATGACGGTATTCCGCTGACGCACTCCGCCATGCGCGAGGGTCCGTCGCTTTTGCCTTTGGCCGTTGTCGATCAGTCGGCGGTCAGTGAAGTCGTGTACGGTTTACGTCGCTTGGATGTGAGTCGCTCGAACCCGGTTTCGGATGGTCTGCACCTCGGATCTGCCCTTGATGAAGCCGTTGATCAGACAATCGGAGCGCCGCGCCGGATACAGCTGAGCCAGCAGTTCTCGAGCGCCGACAGGGGCTGGTCGGGTCGGATAAGCGGGTCCGGGCAAGTGGGACGTCTGCGGTACCGTGTGGGTGGCTTGGGCAGAATTCTCGGTAACCTTCGGGCCGGTTCGCAGGGCGACAACACAGGCATTCAGCCCTACACCGGCCTGCGTGAGTCAACCGTTCACGCGCTAGCATCACTCAGAGTTAACGATAACACGTCGCTAAGGGCTGGAGTGCTTTCGGGCTGGCGCGACCGAAGCACAATCACAACCGACCTTGAGACGCTGCGCCTGAGTCGCCCGCCATCCACGTTGGATGTTCTGAGTCCGCGGC
>JBFIPX010000001.1:0-63494 GCA_041609895.1 Rhodothermales bacterium | reverse complement strand
GTCTAGCACTCCATACCGCCGTCAAACTATCACTTACCGCCCACCCGTCTTCCTACGGCATTGTCTACAGACCATGTCTTCGCCACAGCCCTACTTCTGTTGCTGCTCACGGGAGTGCGGGTCGGCATTGCGCAGGACACGATGCAAGACGAGCAGGAGATGCTCCGAAGGTCAATCATCCAGTCCGCCGACCCCGAAAGCGACATAGCGGCGGACGATGACGCACTCGCGAGGCTGCTCGACCAGCCGCTGGATCTGAATTCGGCTACTGAATACGAGCTCGTTCGGCTGCCGGGGGTGACACCGCGGCTGGCTAACATGATCGTAGCTCACCGACGACAGTATGGCAACTTCGCGACAATCGACTCTTTGGCTACGGTGGCCGGGCTATCACGCAACGACGTAGAACTGCTAGCCCCGTTTGTCTTTGTCGATAAAGGCCCGACCTCCGATCGAAACGCGTTTCGACTACGAATGAGTCACTTGATGCAGGTAAGACCGGAACAGGCAGAGGGGTTTTCAAGAAATCCTTCCGACTCTGTGACGCGCTACCTGGGTGGACCGGTTGCGTGGACGACTCGCATCGACGTCGAAACCCAATCCTTCCAGGTTTCGGTAACGGCAGACCATGATCGCGGTGAGCCCTGGCAATGGCGACCATCCGAGCGGAGGTTTGGGGCCGATCACCTTTCCTGGTCTATCGAACTGAGGCCAGGTAGAGTTCTTCGCAGCATTGTGCTCGGTGATATTCGCTATGCGAGCCGGATGGGCCTTGCCGCGGGAACGGTCGGCTTTGCATCGTTCGAGCGCCCTTCGCGCGCGGCTTCGCACAGTCCGCCGCGCGGGCATTCCGGGCCAACCAATCCTCGAATAGGTCGCGGAGTTGCCGTTAGGATCGATGCCGGCCCGGTCGAGATGGCAACGATCGTTTCGCGCGGACACCGGGACGCTCGAAGGGAAATATCGCCGGCCGGTGACTCAATCCTTGTGCTCAACTCGTCTGACAGAAACCACCGAACCGAGGCCGAACTGGCAAGACGTAAATTTGTGGGACAAAGATTCGTGTCCATCAGGATCGGGTATAAGGGAAGACGTGTCGGCGTCGGTGTTTTCGCCCATAACACCTCGTTCGACAAGGCTGTTTCTCATACCCATCGTCCCGATCAGCTGTTCGCGTTTGAAGGGCGTTCGCAGAGCATTGTCGGGGTCGACGTTTCGTGGCATTCAGACCGTACCCGTTGTGCTGCCGAAGCAATTGTCCTCCGGAGAAGCGGTACGCTAGCGCTTGCCTCGACTTCCAGCGCCGGTTATTGCGAAGTAAGCCCCGGGAGATCATACCGCGTTTGGACCTACGCAAGAATCCTGAGCCGATCATCCTCAAGCCTCACCGGCACGCCACTCAGCCGGTCGTCGGGATTGTCCGTGGGCGAGCGCGGAATCTCTTTCGGCCTCAGATCGCCACTGGCTAAAGGCGTCGCGTTGAACATATACGCCGATCTCTGGCGGCACCCATGGTTACGGTTCAACCTTTGGCGACCATCCGGAGGACGTGAACTCGGGCTTCGACTCACGAGAAAGACCCAACAGTCCACTATTTCCATCAAAATAAACGAGGTAACAAAGGACACTGGCGTCACAACGGTGGACAACGTTGGCAGAAGCATTAGATCGGCTGAACGCATCCGTCGCACAGCGCTTTCCTTCTCCTCGACCTGGTGGCTCAATCCTGGATTGGGAGTGCGCTTGTCCTCCGCCTTCAGACGGACAAGAGGGCAGCAGCCCTCGTCAGCGGTCGGAGCGATGCTGTCGGTCGGTGCCCAGTTGCGTCATAGTCGTCTTCAGCTTGCTGCAGGAATGACGCTATTCGATTCACCATCTGCTGCGACGAGGATATACGCCTACGAACCCAGCATGCGCTTCGCATTTGGTGCAGTCAGCCACACCGGTTCGGGAGAGCGGTGGTACGTGCTACTAACGGCCACCGTCACCTCGGCCATAGTGATAGAGATGAAATATTCGTCGTCCTCGCGGTACGGCGCCAGGACAATCGGATCAGGACTGGAGGAAGTTAAAGGTAACCGGATACGTGACGTTGGGTTACAAATCGTGTTCAATACGCCAAGCAAATCGTGACTCAAGCTCGTCCTGCAAATCGCGACTCGTCCAGCATGGCGTCCCCGCGACGGTGTTAAGCGGTTGGGACCTTGCTTATAGAAGACGTTGATATGCAGACGGACCCCGGTACTCGCGGTCCGCTTCGTCGACCGTCAGGTCAGTTGGTACAAATAGACTTCAGGGTCTTTCGGCGCTTCTTGAGCTTGCTGTACCACTCGTCCTCGTCGACTTGGTCATCGTCGAGAAAGTACTCCCAGTGATCAACCGTATTCTCCTTCAGGATAACGTGTGTCTGCATGTGCGCAACGCGCTTCAGAATCGGGCTCATTCCCATCTGGTGTATGAACGTGATCTGACAGTCGCCATTATCCGGCTCCGCCTTCACGGACAACCAGTTGTCGCCGCACACATGACAGGTGAAGAACCTCGACTCGGTATCCTCACTGCCAAGCAACTCTTCGAGCTCGTCAGCCTCTACAACAACGTCAAGAGGCACCATGGCGTCAGAACCGCACGCCTTACACTTTAGTCGCTCCATGAAATAACCTTGAGTTTACAGCGATTGAACATCTCGCGGCATGTACGGTTCGTCCTCCCGCAATGAATTCATCGGCAGAACACAATGGTTTCGTAATGCGCGAGATCGGCAATACGACAACGCATTCACAATACGACACGTCCCTATCGGAAGACCATTTCGTAGGAGTCCGATCCCGGCAGGTATGCGGCGCCGAATCGCAAGTCAAAATTCAAGAGGTAGAAGAATCGAAATTGAAATCCGAGGCCCCCACCGACAGAGTCGAGATCGAACGAAAGGTCGCTGCTGGACTTAACCGATTCGGCAAAGCCGTACGCGTAGATGGACTTTAAGAAGACCGGTAATAGGAAGAATCCGTCATCAACATAGAGGAGCGGTTGCACCAGGTCCAACCCGTACTTTACCCTTCCTCCTCGAGGCACAAATGTGTCTTCCAGCCCGCGGGGAAGGAAGAAGTCCAGATTGTAGATGGCCGCTTCACTTTGCCAAAGGTATCCCGCCACGATACTGAACGAGCCACCCGACCCTGGTATCGATGGAAAGAACAGTCGCGCCTCGGCCAAAGTGCCAGTCCGCGACTTCGTACTGCTCCAAACGTCATGCAAAACCGTACCTCCGAGCGTAAGCCCCCGACGGATTCGTATGTCGCGGTGATTGGCATGCGTACCGAACTGAGCTGCCACCGTGGGAGAGACGGTCGCGCGCTCATCGTAACTGGACAACGCTTTGCCGTCGCGGCCGAAGAATCGCGATCGGCTGTATTGGCCGGCCAGCCCAACTGACACCGAAGATTCGTAGACGTTCGAGGAGAGCGTCACGGGCAGCGCCATGCCAAACGCGGCACCCTCCTCCTCCTTGCCGACGCGCCTGATCCCGTCCGAAGTCAACACGATCCGTGTGGATGGCGTTCGAAATACACCAACGGCCGGCCGGAGCACGGAGGCGCCCGATCGCACTGTGAACTGGCCCCACAACTTATCCGCCTGATACCATCCCACTGCCGAGTACGACCATCTCTGCAGTGGATCCGCTCCTGCAATCGCTGCGCCGACTCCAAACCCAAGATCTACATCCTCCGGCGAGGTGTCCGTCACAGTAAAGTCTAATATTGGGAAGACCTGCCGGGGACTCATGTATCGAAGCGATCGGTACGGTCTTGAAAGGACGTCTGCTCCTTGCCCAACCGAAGTTGTAGCCGATGCGACCGAATGTGTGTAGGTCGCAGGCGCAGGTCGTTCTCCCTCCGAGGGATCGAACGGCATCGTCGCCAGATTCCATTGCTCGTGCTGGTAGTCGATAAAAGCGATGCGTGAACCATCAGGCGATACCGATCCCTCGAGCGCGCCGTATCTGGCGTTCGTCAGGCGGACGACAGTACTATCATCCAACGAAAGGGTATAGAGATTCGCAGACCCAGATAGGTCGGACGTGAACAGCAGCCCTCGCCCATCGGGCAGCCAGCTGAAGTCGAGCACAGAGCCTGACTCCCATTCCACGATGGGACTGGCAGCCCAGATGTCTCCGATGGGATAAACGAAGTGGATCCCCTGCACTCCATCTCGATTTACAAGAGCAGCCAGTGTATCCCCCGTCGGCGACCATTCGAGGCTCTTTATGTTCACACGCGGCGGCAACGCCACCGGAGGCTGCTCAATTCTAATTCTACCGGAAAGCCGCGCCAACCGCGAATAGGTACCCGAATCGACGACACCCCAAACCTGTCCACCGCGGTCCTCGGCTGCTGCGGTGAGCCGGCCGCGGCGCGTTAGCCGACTTGACGATCCGCCCGCTACCTCCAAGCGAAATAGCTCGGCAATACGTTCGCTGGCTACCAACGGATCGCTGACATACCGAGAGAAGACGACCGCGTTTCGACGAGGAGAGAGCCTGAAATGCACATCTTCGGTAATCCGTTCTGCTGAGACTCGTCGCCTCTTTCCCGTGTCGACATCGATCCGGTAGAACCCCGGAACGGTATGGTAACCCGACACATAAGCAATCACCTCATGGTCGTTTAGCCAAAGCGGGCGCCGATGAACAAGCCCATCAGCAGCGGACACTGTCGTCGGCTCTGTGACGGATCCGAGACGAAGCTGGCGCTCCAGTTCGACCTGCCGCGCGTCCAGCCGAAAATCTCTCGCAAGCTTCCGAGGTGACTTCCTCGCCCCGGCCCACAGACTTATACCGTAGCCCAGAAACGGGAATCGATGATGGTACTTCTGTGTTCGCCTGAATGTGTCACCCGCATCGCGCTTGTATAAGTAGGAGTACAGGTACGAACCACCGTGATAGAATCTGTCACCCGGGATTGCATACCGTGGAGGTTCCAGCATCTGGGCGAGCGACCACGGCCTGTCCGCCATCATGGCTGCCCTGAACTGCATTTGAAAGAGCGAGTGGTTGAGCCGTCCCGGACGTCCGGGGCCTTCCGACTCCAGAAACACCGCCACGCCTTCAGCCATCCCGGCAGGCACCATGAGGTTCATCATACGGGCAAGATCGGGAGAAAATAGACGGAAGAGGCTCAGCAGTCCGAAGCCTCCCCCGAACTCTGCATGCACTGCATGAATCAACTCGTGGCGAGAGACTGCCTCAAGCCACGAGGGATGGCGGGGCGATAGTCGATTCCCTTTCAAGGATGGAATCTCTATTTCCATCTTGAACGGAAGAGGTGTCACAAATCCATTCGAGCGATCATTAAACGCATTCAGAACAACCGGTATCCTGGTCTTTCGTCGCGTTCCGAGGAGCTCGCGTGAACGATCGAGAGATGACTCGAGAACCTCACCGGTTTCTATGGCCTCCGACTTGTAGCCCGACTGATAGATCAGGTCGAAGTGCTTCGTCTGGATGACTCGATAGGATACCTCCGGCGGGCGCACGTCTACAGAGTAGACCTGTGCCCAAGCGGATGCAGTGGAGCACACCAACAAGGCTGCAACCGATGTCAGTCGCCTGAGTCGACGTCGATAGAAGTCGGGAAGCGATGCGATAGATAGGGCCAACAGGCGCTGTGGAATGTGGGGTAGCGCAGCGTCGGTCGCTAGAACGGATGCGGGCACAAGAGGTTCACGCGCGCCGCGACCTCAACCTGGAGGACTCCCGCGGTATGCATTCCTGTCGTGGGTGACACAAAACACCCGGGACAGCAAAGGCCCTCGGTCTGCGACCGAAGGCCCTGCGGAGGGGGTGGGATTCGAACCCACGGTACCCGCGAGGGGTACAACGGTTTTCGAGACCGCCCCGTTCGACCACTCCGGCACCCCTCCTTTGGCACGCAGCCAGAACACCAACGGTCACATCGCTGGCGGCCAGAAACCTGCTCATAGATAGAACTACGATCCCAGCAAATGCATGTTGCTGCGGACCGCGACCGCAACCGAACAAGCGGATCAGTAAGAGCCGACGAGATCAACAAAGGTAGTCGCCCCTGCTCTTGCACCGCAACCTCGGCGATTTAAGATATGCGGAAAAGGGAGCATGGCGACCTCAGATTGCCTTGGGAACCGCAATGTGGGCTGCAGCCGCCATCTCCGTTATGAAGCCTCGGTCCGGCCGCGCCTCGATGGCCGTGCCGACGACAACGAAGTCGGCTCCCGCCTGGACTTTGCGGGCAACGTCGTTTGGGGAGCGCAGCCCGCCACCCACCATCAGCGGCACAGAGCATATTTCAGACACCGCGCTGATCAGTGGTTCGGTTACGTTGCCCTTCGCTCCCGACCCGCCATCGGCAAACAAAAGCTTCATTCCCATCATCTCCGCAGCGAGCGCCGTGGCCGCAGCGACGTCTGGCTTATCCTGCGGGAGCGGCATCGAGTGCGTTACGTATTGGGCCGTGGTGGTCTTCCCGCAATCGACCAGCATGTATCCGGTGGCAATCGGCTCGATCCCCATTGAGCGAATAACCGGCGCCGCGTGCACATGTTGGCCGAACAGATACTCGGGGTTCCGACTGCTCACTACCGAAAGAAAAAGAATCGCATCCAGTGCCGGCGAAAGCTGATTCACTGATCCGGGAAATCCAATTACCGGTACGGACGCGGATTGCGACAACACACGTACGAAGCGGTCGAAGTCGGGATGACACAGGATGCTCGAGCCAACGAAAAAGGCATCTGCATCCGCCGATTCACACATCTCTACGAAATCCGGGACATCCTCTTCGGAAATGCGGTCGGGATCTACCAGGACAATGAATCCCGCACCCTTCTGGGTGCTGATCGTCCGCAGCCTATCATAAACGGAATGGAGCACGCTCGACGTCTGACTGGAATCTTCTGATGAACTTGTACAATGCGCTGCAGGCGCCACAACGAGCACCCGGGGAAAGGTCGAAAATGTAGCGGCACGCGTGAAAACTTACAAATCGACCGACCGGAACGAAATTTTCAATCGACACATCGAGTGATCCAAGGGCACGAGCCGCACAAAACACCCGAGAGGACATGTCCTGCGATTCTCTAGATGGAAGACTGCACGGCAACGGGCGCTTCGGCCAGAGCCTCGTCCAGCTTGGAGGGGTTCTTCCCTCCCGCGGTAGCCAGCTCCGGACGTCCGCCACCTCCGCCGCCGACCAGCTTTGCCAGTCGACCGACCAACTCCCCTGCCTTGAGACCCTTCTCCTTTATCAGGTCATCGGATACGGTCGCGACCAAAAACACCTTGCCTCCTTCAGGGTCAATCGATCCAAGGACGCCTACGGTTCCGTCTCCTGAGCGGTCGCGAAGTTGCTGGCCAAGCGTTCTCAGGTCGTCCATGGCAGCCGTTCCGACGTTGCCGACCGCGATCCGAACGCCGTCTACCTTCGAGGCACTTGCCAGAATGTCATCGAGCTGCGATGCAAGAGACGCTCCACGAACCCGCTCCAGTTCCTTGGTGGCCTCCTTGTAGCGATCCATGAGATCTGCCACCTCCTCGTCGGTGGGGCGCTGCACCGTCTTGAACTGCTCGCGAACCCGGCCCAACTCCTCTACTTGAGACTTGAGGTAACCGAGCGCGTCGAAGCCTACGAGTGCCTCAACACGGCGTACTCCGGCTGCGACTGAACCCTCCGATTTGAAAGCGAAGATCCCGATCTCGCCCGTCGCGTCCACATGAGTACCACCGCACAATTCGATCGAGAAGGAAGGGTCGAAGGTGATCACGCGTACCGTGTCGCCGTACTTCTCACCGAAGAGGGCCATCGCACCACGCTCGAGCGCCTTTGATCGCGGGACGGATCGCTCCTCACCCTTCTCGATGTTCTCCTGCACCTTCTGGTTCACCAGCGTAGCTATCTCATCCATTTGCGTCGGCGTGACGCGCTCGAAATGACTGAAATCGAAGCGGAGATGATCTGGCGCTACCAGCGATCCTTTCTGTGCCACGTGCGGACCCAAAACTTCACGCAGCGCCGCATGGAGAAGATGCGTCGCGGTATGATGCTTCATAATGCGGGTCCGGCGAGCGCTGTCTACCTCTGCCACAACGGGACCATCGAGATCTCCAGGAAGCTCGTCCACGAAATGCACGATCTCGTCGTCGGCTCGACGGGTGTCGGTGACTGCGATTACATGGTCACCGATGCGGAGATGTCCAACGTCACCCACCTGACCACCGCTCTCGGCATAGAAGGGGGTCCGGTCCAACACGACTTCGTACACCTCGGCGCCTTCGGCGTCGTGGACCTTTCGGACCTTGGAGATACGGGCATCATCAACCGCCGTTCGGTCGTAACCCACAAACTCCGATCGTTCGCCCCGGCTGATCTCGCGCCAACTGTCGTCATCCTCGTCGTCCGCAATTAATGTCGCCGCGGAGCGGGCACGGTCCTTCTGCTGTCGCATCAACTCCTGATACGCGTCCATATCGACGCCCAAGCCTTCCTCTCTGGCCATCAGTTGGGTCAGGTCGACGGGAAAGCCGTACGTGTCGTGGAGCAAGAAAGCGATTTCGCCCGGCAACACGCCGCCTGAAGCGACCTCCTCGAACCGCTGAATCACCTCGGCCCGGCTATCGGCCTGCACGAACGATTTCTCTAAAAGATCTGTAGTACGACGATCTTGCTCGAGATCGCTTCTGACCGACTCAACGTCACCGTCGCCGGCGGCGAACCTCTGGACAAAAGGAACGATGCGGTCGAAGAAAGAGAGCCCGGTCCCAAGCGTGTTCAGGAAACTCTCCTCCTCCGCGCGGACGACCTGCTCGACATATTCCCTGCGGCTGCCGACCTCCGGAAATACCTTCGACATCTGGTCGCCAATCGTGCCGACAAGATTATGGAGAAACGGCTCCCGCAGCTCCAGCGTCTGGTATCCGAATCGAACCGCCCTACGCAAAATGCGCCGGATGACGTACCCTCGACCGACGTTCCCCGGCATGACGCCGTCCGCTATTGTGAATGTGATGGCACGAGCGTGGTCCGCGATGACGCGCATTGCGATCTTCACCTTTTCCAGCTCCTTGCCTTCGGCATCGATCGACAAGTACGAGTTGATATCAGGCCTCGGCGTAAGCTCGGCGATCTTACTTAGTAGCGGACCGAACAGATCGGTGTCGTAGTTGCTTCGCTTGTCCTGGAGAACGGCAACCAGCCGTTCGAAACCCATACCCGTGTCCACGTGCTGTGCCGGCAGCGGCTCGAGCGAACCGTCTCTTTGCGCATCGTACTGAATGAAGACCAGGTTCCAGATTTCCATGACCCGCGGATCGTCCGCGTTTACGAGCGTGGATCCGGGCACCTTGCTGCGCTCCTCATCGGAACGCAAGTCGATATGGATCTCGGAGCACGGGCCGCACGGACCTGTATCGCCCATCATCCAGAAGTTGTCCTTGGAGCTGCAAAACAGGACATGATCCGGGTTGATCGATGTCTCCGACTTCCAAAATCCAGCAGCCTCCTCGTCGGCACCGAGACCGAGTGCCTTATCACCCTCATGGACCGTCGCGTAGAGCCGGGACGGATCAAGCCCCCATCGGTCGACCAGCAGTTCCCAGGCCCAGGCGATCGCCTCCTTCTTGAAGTAGTCTCCAAAACTCCAGTTGCCCAACATCTCGAAGAAGGTATGGTGGTAGGTATCAATCCCCACCTCTTCGAGGTCATTGTGCTTTCCCGAAACACGGAGGCATTTCTGAGTGTCCGCCGCGCGTTTGTATGGCCGGTCGCCACTCCCCAGAAACACATCCTTGAACTGGTTCATGCCCGCATTGGTAAACAGCAGCGTCGGGTCGTTGTCAGGGACGAGCGACGCACTGGATACGATCTCATGGTCCTTCTCGCGAAAGAAGTCGAAGAACTCGGCTCTGATCTGTTCTGAGGTCTTTTTCGAGGACATTCCGATCCGATGTAGACGGTCTGTGTTGTCGAGGCTGTTCGGCGGACGTAAATGTACGCTGACCCCGGGCGATTATTCCTCGAAGAATGAACGCAGGCGCCTTGTAGAGGCCATCGACCTACCTCGGCGTCTCGTCGCACTTCGAACACACGTTACGTGGTACCCAGCCAACTCGCACGGCGCTGTTCCTAAGCACGGCGCGTTCGTCTTCGTGCCTTGCGGCGATTCTCAGCCGCCACGTCGCTAGGCACGGCAGGTGAAACGAACGGGTTTCCGTCACAATAGAAACGCCACTGACGCTCGACCGCCCGCGTGATTCCGATTCGGGAGGACGTACCCACGCGATGGGACACCTCGTCTTCCGGCTCAGCAAAAAACAGTGGCGGTTCCAGCAGTGACGTCCTGTGAAACGAATTGTCAATCTCCAGCGCCTGGGTCAGTTTGCCAGGACCACTCGTCAGATCAGTCGGTTTTCGTGCGGCCGGCCGCCTATCCCACATCAGCGCCTCGCCAGCAACGGGCTCAACGGCACGGATGAGCACGCAACCGGCGACACCCTCGCGCTCCGTCAACACATTGAGCATCCAATACATGCCGTAGATCAAGTACACGTAAGCACAACCTGGCGGCCCGAAGAGGTCGTAGCCACGACCGCTGGGCTGTACCAGTCCCGTTGGCGGATCAACGATCCCCCAGGCATGAAAAGCGGGGTCATCACCGGTATATGCCTCTGTTTCGACGATGCGGCCGACGAGAGGTCGCTCTTCGATGCCTGTTCGGACGAGCCACTTGCCGAGCAGGTCAGGAGCAACCTCGAGAGTCGGCCTGTCGAAGAAGGAAGCACGCAACATCTCGAATTTCATAATGCAGGCCGCAACCGGCTCGTATTCGTCCCGTAGCGTGTTACATGAAGATAGCATCCTAACCGCATCACCCTGGCTCCAAAAATGAGAACGAAGATCGCCGCCGCCATACTCTGTGTTCTTGCCGCCCTCGGCCTTGTCAATGTCGGCAAGACCCTGACCAACAAGTTCTTTAATCACGACGTTGAGCGGCACGAACACCGCTTTTCGCACGTCGAAACACACACTCGCGTAGACAGACATTCGACGACCTTCGTGTCCACGGGAGATGAGCTTATTGTCGACAAGCAATTCAATGTGTCCCAGGGTGGTCTTCTCGAACTCTCGATCGGACACGCGGACGTATCCATCGAGACATCGGGGAGCGACGTGGCAACCGTCCGGGTGACGCTGCGCGCACGGGATCTCGAGGTTGCCCGCCAGTACTTCGAATCGCTTAACTTCGACGCCCGCAAGGATGGCGACCGAATCGTCGTGAAGACGGAGCCGTCAAAGAGAAGCTGGAACTGGCGATCAACCGGCGGCGCAGAAATTGACGTCGACGTTGTCATCCCGCGTCGGTTCAACGCCGAAGTCTCTGTTGCCCATGGCGATCTGGAGCTTGGCGACCTCGTCGGTAATCTCGACTTGCGTGTCGCGCACGGCGACGCTTCCGTTGGATCGATCGACGGTGACGATATCGACGTGAAGATGGCGCACGGCGATCTCGAATTGGAAGCGGTCAAGGCCCGTAGCGTCTATCTCAAGACGGCGCACGGAGATCTCATGACCGGCCCGCTGAGTGCCGACGAAGTAAGCGCAAAGTCAGCGCATGGAGACCTCGAACTCGACCTTCGCGGCGGCGGATCAATCGACATATCCAACTCACACGGTGAGATCAACCTCGCTCTGGCCGAGGCTGTCGGAGGAACGATTCGGAACAGTCATGGCGACATCGAGATTGAGGCTCCTGAAGATCTTGCGGCCAACGTCGAGTTTCGCGGCGATAAGGTGAAGATGAGCGGCAGCTATTCGTTTGGCGGGAGTCAAACCAAGTCCTCAATGGAGGGCGCCCTCAATGGAGGCGGGCCCACGCTCAAGGCGCACACTTCGTTTGGGTCGATCGCCATCAACTGAAACGGGCGGTCCGACGTGGCTGGCCGGCCAACATCAGACCAGTTCTACAGCAACAGCGGTACCACCACCCGTACCGTGACAAATGGCGGCTATGCCCCGCTCTCCAGCGTGTTGACGCAGCGCGTGCGTCAACGTAACCATGATGCGAGCCCCTGAGGCGCCGATGGGATGACCCAGCGCGACGGCTCCCCCGTGGACGTTCAACTTATCCATCGGGACATCGAGCATGCGATGGAACAGCAGATTGTTGATGGCAAACGCCTCGTTGTTTTCGAACAAATCGAAATCGCCAATTTTTGCTCCGAGCTTGTCGAGCACCCGCTTCACCGCCGGAATTGGTGCTTCCGGGAAGCGGTAAGGCGCACCGGCGGCCCATGCACCCGCGGTTAGCCTCGCAAGCGGCGTCAACGAGTGCTTCTCCACTGCGTCTGCGCTGGCAAGCAGCAACGCGGCAGCGCCATCGCTAATCTGACTGCTGTTGCCGGCCGTCAACACTCCCTCCTTCGAAAACGCGGGCCGAAGCTTGGAGAGACTCTCAGCGGTCGTGTCTGCACGAACACCTTCATCTGCCGTGAGCACTTTCGTCTCACGACGGTCACGATATTCGATCGGCACGATCTCGGCCGCGAAGTGACCGTCCTCGTGCGCTTTCGCAGCTCGATGATGGGACATCGCCGCGACGTCGTCCAGATCGCTTCGCAGGACGCCTTTCTCGGCGGCCAGCTTTTCGGTTTGGACTCCCATCGCGTCACCCGAGAACGGATCCGACAGGCCGTCCCGCTCGAGGATATCCACCAATCCCTCCGGACGTCCCGCCAGATACTTGTAACCCCATCTCGCTCGCGACGAGAGGTAGAAACCGGCCCCGGACATCGACTCCGTTCCCCCAACCAGAACCAGGTCCGCTTCGCCCGCCTTGATCAAGGTCATACCGTTCATGGCCGCCATCATCCCTGACGAACACACCATATCGACAGCAAGTCCGTCAACAGATTCCGGAACGCCGGCCTGAATCGCTGCCTGCCTGGGGATGAGTTGGCCTTGGCCCGCCCGCAGTACATTGCCAAATATGTAGAGGTCGAGCGCCCCACCCTCAACGCCGGCTTTCTCCAGCGCGCCCTGTATGACGTGAGCCGCAAGGTCGACAGGCGTGTGATTAACGAGAGATCCACCGAAGCGCCCGACAGGCGATCGGACGGCAGATACGATATAGACGTCACGCATCTCTGATTGCTACTTGATTCGAACTGGATTGAGGATGCCGGCACTCTGAAACGCCTACTGCAAAGGCGGCAATGCGTTTCTGCTTGATCAACTCCTCACGGAAGACTCGCTGCTGCTTCCGTGGGCAGCGTCAGGGAAGCTCTGAAAAGCGGCGCATCATCTCCTCCGGGGTTCGGGCGGGCTCCGTACACACGTAGTCTCGACAAACGTAGGCAAGTGGCGCCTGGTCCGGCCCTGCGGAATAGTCGCGCAAATACGAAGCGAGCCGTTCGACCTCCGTATCCTCCGGATCGTAACCGATGATAACATTGCCGGGTAGGTACGATCTCCCCAGTTCCTGATGCATGGATCGAATCCTCGCATCGCCGCTGGCTCCTGCAAGAACCGTTTCGGAAGCTGATTGAAGAAACTCGAGACCGAGCAAGAGCCCGGCGAAGGCCGACGGGTAGCGGACAACCGTCGGTGCTGCCGATTGGAGGAGAGCCGATGCCTTCTCGTCAAGATCCGTCCTTCCGCAAATCCTGCTTAACCGGACGAGGTTGACCAGTCCGATTGCGTTACCGGAAGGAATAGCCCCATCGTTGAAGTCTTTGGTCCGGACCAACAGATCCGTGCTGGTTCGGGAGGCGAGAAAGAAGCCACCCTTCTGCCCATCCCAGAATCTGTCAATTGATTCCTCGGTGAGACGCAAGGCCCACGCGAGGTGTTCGGTATCTAGCGTTGCGTGGTACAGCTCCGTCAGGCCCCACGACAAGAACGCGTAGTCGTCGAGCATTCCAGGAATGCCCACGACGCCCTTGCGGTAACGATGCATCAGCCCGTTTTCCGGATGGACCATCACCTCACGCACGAACCGAGCGGCGCGTGTTGCCGCGTGAATCAGACGCGCCTGTCCCAGAGTTCGTCCGGCGTTGGCAAGAGCGCCAATCATCAGGCCGTTCCAGTCAGCCAGCACCTTGTCGTCGAGCAGCGGGCGGACCCGCAGTTCGCGTCGGCGAAAGAGGACCTTCCGGGCCTCCTCGAGGCCAGGGTCGGAAGCCGTGATGAAATCCTCGGCGCCGTCGCGTAGGTAAGGCACGTTTTCGCCGGTCAATCGCCGTGAGGCCTCATCGTGAAAGTTGCCTTCAGATTTCATCTGCAATGAAGCGATGACCTTGCGGCCGAGGTCGTCTCCGAATAGTTCGTTCACCTCCTCGGTGGACCAGACGTAGAACTTTCCCTCGATCCCTTCGCTATCCGCGTCTTCCGCAGAAAAGAAAGCCCCGTCCTCCGAAGTGAGATCACGTAGCACATAGTCGGCAACCTGCAGCGCCGTGTCACGGAAGGTGTCACGACCGGTGGCAGCAAACGCCTCGGAGTACGCTAATAAGTGCAACGCCTGGTCGTAAAGCATTTTCTCGAAGTGAGGCAGCTTCCATTCGGAGTCCGTTGAGTAGCGATGGAAGCCGTATCCAATCTGGTCAAAGATGCCTCCCTTGCGCATCGCGGTGAGCGTGTGGCTTACCCAAGCGAGGGCTTCTTCATCCGAGTTCCTGTGTGCGTATCGAAGTAGAAAGACGAGGTTGTGGGGAGATGGAAACTTGGGTGCCTTTCCGAAGCCGCCGTGGACAGGGTCATACCGCTCGCCGAACTGATCGCGAGCGATTTTCAGCCAGTCGGCGTCCAGGCTCGCCTTGCCTGGCAGCCCATCAGCCAACGAGCGCAGCGCCGCGGTTACCTCATCGGCCGTGCCGGTTACGTCGTCGCGCCGCGTCTGCCATGCCTCTGCGATCCGTGGCACGAGATCCAACATCCCTATCCGGCCGTGCCGGCTGATGCGAGGAATGTAGGTGGCGACAAAGAACGGCTTTCGGTCCGGCGTCAGAACCACGTTCAACGGCCAGCCGCAATGCCCGCCCATGAGCTGGCAGACAGTCATGTAGATGTTGTCTATGTCCGGTCGCTCTTCGCGGTCTACCTTGATCGACACAAAGTTCTCATTCATCAACGATGCCACCTCGGTGTCGGCGAAAGACTCATGCTCCATAACATGGCACCAGTGGCACGTGGCGTATCCGATCGAAAGAAAGACAGGGCGGTCCTCGTCCGACGCCTTATTGAACGCCTCATCGCCCCACGGATACCAGTCCACCGGGTTGTCCCGGTGCTGCAGAAGGTAAGGGCTGGATTCAGAGGCAAGATGATTCATCGGTAACGCTCACTTCCGAGATTCGAAGAGCTTCCGGATCATGCAAACTCCGGAAGAACAAGTCCGATCTGGACGTCCATCACGTTGGTCCCGGTCGGGCCCGGCTTGACATGGCCGCCGACCGCCGAGAAAAACGAATACGAATCGTTGTCTTTCAGATACTCGTCCGCACGAACACCGACATCTTGTCCCCTGCGAACCGTGCGCGGAGTGGCTATCGCGCCGGCGGCATCGGTCGGCCCGTCGACGCCGTCCGTGCCGGCACTCAGCAAGAGGAGGGCTTTGTCGGCTCCGGACATCTCTATGGCCGCAGCCAACACGAGTTCCTGATTCCGGCCGCCCTTTCCTTCACCTCCGACCACGACAGTCGTTTCGCCTCCCCAGAGATAGCAAGTCGGCACATCGACGTTCGCATCAATCATCGACCGCGCCAAACGCCTCCCCGCTGCATCGGCCGAACCTGTGACCGAGACCGCTGAACGAACAATCGTGTAGCCCCGGTTGCTCGCCGCCACCTCCGCGGCGTCCAGCGCGTCTTTGTTCGAACCAATCAGTACCGATTCCTGGTCCTCGAATATCGGGTGGGAAGAACCTGGTGTTTCGTCGATTATGCCCTGCTCACCGGCGCGCAAGCGACCGACGACCGCCTCAGGATAATCACCAAGCCCACCCCGGCGCTCGAGCACCGCGAGCGCCTGCTCGAAAGTAGAATCGTCCCCCACCGTAGGCCCGCTAGCAATGACGCTAAGGTCATCTCCAACGACATCCGAGACAATTAACGAGACGGACCTCGCCGGATGGATGGCTTTCGCCAAGCCTCCGCCTTTGATCGTGGACAAGTGCTTTCGTACGGTGTTCAACTCATCGATTGATGCCCCGGACAGTAGCAGCTTGCGAACCGTCTCCTGCTTCTGCTCGAGGGTAATATCCCCGGGCACTCCGGCCCAGAGCGAAGAGCCACCTCCAGATATCAGTATGATCGCGAGATCGTCCGTGCCCAGTGACGCTGCCATGGCCAGCGCGGCGTCAGCGGCCGCGGCGCTGGTCTCGTCAGGAATCGGGTGCGCAGATGTCGTAACTTTGACATTCCCAATCTCGGGACACACTGAGCCGTGCGGAATGGTGACAAGCCCCGAGCCGACTGGAAACCGGTCGAGGAAACGGCTGGTCATCCCGCACGCTGCTTTCCCACAGGCCAGCAGGATCGCCCGTGGTGCAGAGTGCAGGTTGTCAATCCACCGGCCATGAACCATCGCCCGGTCGATCATCCCCCCGGGCGCAACCGCATCCAGTGATGCCTGAAATATTGCGCGTGCATCGGACTCCATCGACTCCTCCGGATCCGCCCGCACCCCCGACTGGCTATCATCCATCATACCTTGCTTCATGCATTAATTACATTAAAGCTTATAACCGATTGTTGTATATATGGTTAAAGGAGTTTTAATAATCAGTCTGCTTTTGTCGCTGCCGATTCGAGTCTCCCAGGATGACACGTTACGGCGCGAACGCCAGTCCGCTGCGCCAGACACCGTCAAGGTACTGATCGCCTTTGTCAAGTTTCTCGACGATACCACACCGGGAAATGCCCAAGTCAGCTTCCGAGGCTGGCCGCTCTACCGTAACCCTACTCAGCTCCCTGCCAGCGCTTCGTACCTTCTAAGCAAGTCGCCGCACCCTCCACACGTCGACTCCACACTGACTGCATACTTCTACGAGCAGTCGAACGGTAAGCTAGTCGTCTTCGGCGATGTACACGACCGCGCGATCGTGTCTTCTCGCCCGGAATCGGCATATCATCGTCCCGACGGAGGTTACGCTGATCTAACATATGACGTCGTCCGTCAACTCGACGCTGCGGGGGTAGACTTTTCGGATTACGACTATGACCGGGACGGGGTGCTCGACCATCTCTTCATGATCATCCGCCGCGACTCCGAAAAGGACGCCGGGCGAATACCCTGGACTGGAGCGTCTTGCCTTGACGCGCGTTGCGGAAACGGTGCGCCGGCAGGTAAACGCCGTCCCCCGATGACCGTCGATGACACGCTCATAGACTGGAATCTGTCTGGATCGGTGATATTCAATAGGACACCCGGAAACGTGGCACCTCACTACTGGCTGGTTCGCATGATGGCGCACGAGTATGGTCACGACCTGTGGCGACAGCATTTCGTGCACATTCCGGCAATCACCAACAACGACGTGCCAGAGCAAAGCAGCTTCAGGCGGGCCACAAACACCCTGGGCTATGTCCTTATGGCAGGTGCAGGTGGCGGTTACGACGCCCGCGGCGACGAGACCATTTCTGCCTTCGAACGCGATCTGTTGGGATGGATTGATTGCCGCCAGCTTTCCACCTCCGAACCGAATGTTATCGTGCGCGACCTGTACACGTCGGCAGACTGCTTTCGGATTGAGACCGCAAACCGCAAAAGACCGTCGCTCCTCTATGTGACGAACCGACAGCGCATTGGTCCATTCGACCGGTATCGCAAGTCGGGAGTGCAGAACCAATTCGAAATCGGACTGCTGCGGACGACCGGTTTGCTGGTCGGACTCGCCCATGGGAATCGTTATGAGGTTGTGCCCGCAGACAATAATCTCGAGCTGAGTACGAGGAACCGCGACTACGACGGAGACCTTTTCCAACCGGGATCACAGCTTACCCCGTGGACACGCCCAAGCATTAACGGCTTCACGCGCTACCCGGCCGGATCGGATCCGTACTGGCACGCGATCGACAACATTCGCGACCACCCTGCTGATTCACAAGTCATGGTCTTCGATTACGTGCAAGATTTCCGCGAGGGTCTTGTCGTCCGACAGAACTCGTGGATGGGTCCCGAGTCCGCCGGGACAGAGTTGTCGGGTCGCGGCCGGCTTGCTGGCGGCCGCCTGATAGTCGACACAGACATCGAGGTCACCGGGCGACTGACGATCGAGGAGGGCGCGACGCTTGAGATCAGCCGCAATGGGAGCGTTCAAATCGAGAGCGGCGGCACATTGCTCGTCCGAGGTGGCGGCAGGTTGCGAGTTGACGGGGCGCTACACGTTGACGGCGTCATGCTCCCGCTGGCTGAGAGCAAGATTGACATCGGAAGAACAGCCCGATTAACGGCGGGAACGACCCGCTGAGTATGTGCTCGACCGCGCTCGGGTCTCCGGCATCCTGCGGCCGGTAGAATCGGATGAAACCTCATCCGTTCATATTCGTCGGGCTATCTTCCGCCCGGATAGCGTCCAGCCACCAAGTACCGAAATGCAAATCGGCCGCCTCCACATCATTACAGATTTCTGGTTTCAGCAGAAGTACGGTCATGCGGAGCTGGCTTCGATGGCGATTCGCGGCGGTGCAGACACCATTCAATTTCGTCAGAAGCACGGGTCGACTCGTCACCTTCTCGATGAAGCCCAGAAGACGGCGGATGTCTGTAAGGAAGCGGGCGTCCCATTGGTTCTCAACGACAGGATTGACATCGCGCTTGCGGTCGAAGCAGACGGGATACACCTTGGACAAGAGGACTTCCCTGTCGCAGTCGCACGACGTCTATTAGGTGACGAAATCATGATCGGCGCCACCGCAACAACACTCGAGCAGGCACGGAAGGCGCAGGAGGAAGGCGCTTCGTACGTCGGCTTTGGGCCCGTGTACCCAACATCGTCCAAGGCGAACCCGGCCGCCGTCAAGGGCATTGACGTCCTGTCCCAAGTCTGCGCACACATCGACATTCCTGTGATCGCCATCGCAGGAATCAAGACTGACCGCGTCTCCGAAGTCATGAGTGCCGGCGCGCACGGCGTGGCGGTCATGACTGCCGTCTCGCTCGCCGACGATCCGGAGTCTGCAGTGAAAGGACTGGCCGAAAGGCTTCGAGAATCATAGGCGCCCGCACGCCAAATTGGCGTCGAGTATCTGTTGTTAGCTTCTCTATCGTTAGTTTTGGCGTCGACCGATGAGTCGTGGTTAGAGAATGCGATGGCTGTGTGCCACCCGCCTCAGCCAGCGAATGGTCGATCGTAATACCTGGATTGGATTAGCACAACGACATGAGCAGCCGCAGTGACGCCATCGCCTCCCGCCAGGACCGACTGGCGGAGTCCCTTGGGCCATTTGGATTCGGAGCCCTCGTGGTGAACGCGGGGCCCACCCTCACCTACCTGACGGGCCTACACTTTCACGTCTCCGAAAGACCGGTAGTGGCTGTATTCACACCGGACGCTCAGCCCCACCTCGTCCTGCCCTCGCTCGAGATGGGCAAGGCTTCCCGGGCGCCGTTCGATCTCGCGACGTTTGACTACGGTGAAGACCCGACGTCGTGGCAGAAGGCTTTTGACGCTGCATTCAAGAGCGCGGGCGTAGGAGCCGGAAACATCGGCGTCGAGCCTGGATCGCTGCGATTTTTGGAACTGCAGTACGTCAGGGCTGCTGCGGCAGGGGCTACGCTCGAGAGCGCACAGGAGTGCATCGCGTCGCTTCGCAGGATAAAGGACGCTGAGGAGGTGGCCTTGATGCGTGAGGCCGTGCACATGGCCGAATCGGCGGTCGAGGCAACATTGCAGGCCATCAAACCCGGGATGAACGAAAAGGAGATTGCATCGGAGCTAGTTTTGCAGCTCATCCGGAACGGAAGCTCGTCCGACCTCCCGTTCGAGCCGATTGTCGCAGCTGGACCAAACAGCGCGGACCCACACGCAGTGCCGTCGTCCCGCCGCCTTGCACATGGGGAGGTGCTCTTGATCGACTGGGGCGCCAACAACGACGGATACTATTCCGATTTGACGCGCGTCTACTCATTTGGAGAGCCTTCCGAAGAGTCGCTGCGAATCGCGGAGATTACCGCAGAGGCGAACGCTGCCGCACGGGCGGTGGCCCGTCCTGGCGTATCGGCGGGCGACGTCGACCGCGCCGCGCGGGACGTGATAACAAAAAGCGGATATGGCAAATACTTCACCCATCGCACCGGCCACGGGCTGGGCATCGAGGTCCACGAAGAGCCGTACATCCGCGGCGACAACGAAGAACTGCTGGAACCCGGCATGACATTTACGATCGAGCCCGGGATCTATCTCGCGGGGAACGTAGGGGTCCGTGTAGAGGACGACATGCTCGTGACCGACTCCGGGTCCGAATCGCTCAGCACGATCGAGCGCAGCCTCACCATACTCTAGTCCTCACATCATCAAGATGATTTTTCAAGACCCGCTCATCACTGAGCCGACGGCCCTCTTTGCATTCCTTGCCGGCATACTCGGCTTTGTGTTCTGGCTCAGCACCCTGCCTCGGTTCAGCAAGTTCTTCGAATTCCTGCCCCCGGTGATCTGGGCCTACTTCGTTCCCATGATCGCGACTACGGCGGGGATCACACCGGCTGAGAGTGTCACCTATTCGTGGATGTCGCGGTATCTGCTGCCATTGTCACTGTTTCTGTTGATGATCACGATCGATTTGGGTGCCGTCTTACGCCTTGGCAGGGTCGCGCTGATCATGATGCTCGCCGGGACGGTCGGCATCGTGATCGGAGGCCCTATTGCGTATTCGATCTTCCACGGCTGGCTTCCACCCGACGCCTGGAAGGGTCTTGCCGCCCTTTCCGGCAGCTGGATTGGGGGTACGGCGAATATGGTTGCGATACAGCAGAGTGTTGGCGCGCCCGACGCGGCACTCGGTCCCATTATCGTCGTCGACACCGTCGTAGGGTATGGGTGGATGGGCATCCTGATCTTCTTCAGCGCCTTCCAGCGTCGCTTCGATGGGTGGATTGGAGCGGACACGTCCGTAATGGAGCGGGCCGAGGCGCACATGGAAGAGATCGCCCAAGAGCGCAAGCCGGCCGACATGACACACCTTGGAATGATCCTTGGCCTCGCGATGGCCGCGACGGTGGTCGCCGTAGCGATTGGGCAGCAACTTCCCTCGATCGGCGAACCATCGGTGATATCCAAGACAACCTGGGCGGTACTGGTTGCGGTTACAGTCGGACTTATTCTGTCGTTCAGTCCGATCCGTTCGCTGGAGACGTACGGAGCGTCGCGTGTCGGTTACGTCGGCCTGTACTTGCTACTGACCTCGATCGGTGCACGGGCTGATGTAGCAGCAGTTCTGGACGCCCCGATATTTCTGATTGTCGGAGTGGTCTGGATCCTGATACACGTGGGCATGCTGGCGCTGGCCGCGTGGATCATCAAGTCCCCGTTGTTTTTTGTGGCCGTGGGAAGCATGGCCAATATCGGAGCAGCAGCGAGTGCTCCCGTCGTTGCGGCTGCGTACGTGCCCTCCCTCGCCCCCATCGGCCTGCTGATGGGCGTCTTCGGCTACATTCTGGGCATCTACGCGGCTTTAGGCTGCGCCTGGATTCTCGGGCAGCTTTCGCTCATACTTTGACCTCGGACGATCGGCGGTCCCGTCGCCTGGCGCTCGCCTGATTCGGCGAGCCGGTTGGCTGAATAGAACTCCAGCAACCCGCATGAGTGTGCCGGGAATGCCGCCCGCCCTCCCAGCACACATGTGCCTCAGCTACCGCAACAGAATCATGGACCGTGTCGCCGATTCTTGCCCGGCCTCGATCTTGTAGATGTAGATGCCGCTGCTGACTGACGCGCCGGCATCGTCCCGGCCATCCCACAGGACGGTGTAGGACCCTGCCGTGTGGCTCCGGTCCACGAGCAATCTCACCTGCCGACCGAGCGCATCGAAGATGCGTATCGTCACGCCGCCGGCAAGTGGCAGGTCGTAAGCGATCGTCGTCGACGGGTTGAACGGGTTCGGATAATTCTGGTCAAGCGACAGGGCGTTCGGAAGCTCTGACTCTTCTGTCCCGACGATGACGCCGCCGGTTACGGCATTTACGTAGACCGTTTTGCTTTCAGACGATCCAAAGTAGTCGTACTGCCAGACAGGCCGTGAGAGATCCCAGGAAAAGAGCCCCTTGGAGAGGAATGCTCGCACGACTGCGTTGGGATTCATATCGCGGACGTCCTCGCTGTTGGCGTCGGCGGTGGCTGTTATTGATGGCGTGTCAACCCAGGATTCCGGCAGAGCCTCCGTCGAAAAGAGTGATCCCACATCGACGTCTAACTCGTTGACCACCTCGTTCTCCTGCATCACGAAAACCCGTGCAGCCGCCTGCTCTGTCTTGGTCAGAGTTGCCGAGTAGTATGTGTAATTCCATTCACTGGAGAGTCCCGACGGGTGGACTCCAGAGAATCCGCTTTCCACACGCACCAGCGCCGCGTCCGAACTCCAGGAGGTTGCAAGAGCGTTGGCGGCATCGAGGTTTGCGCGACCACTGGTGTAAAACGCCAACGGGGGGTCTATCTCGCCGGTCACTGCATGGATGATGAAGTCGAGAAAACCGAACGGGCCTCCGACGTTGGATCCAAAATAGTTGATGAACCAGACAGGCGTGGGTGTCGGCAGCGCGCCAGCAGTCTTGGGATGACCGCCGAAAGACAACGTGGCAGGACGCCACGAGCCAAAGCCTGTCTCGGATCTGGACTTCTGCCCGGACGCGTCGGCGCGTTTTCCAAAGGAACCGGTGAAACTGACCGCCAAACCGAAGATCTCGACGTCCTCCCACTGCGTGAGAAAGTCGGCTCCACCGTTTTCGCTGGCGATGGTTGCCACATCGTCGGAATCCAACCACCCGTCCGGCAACGGCGTGACAATATCGAAGGCACCTCCTCCATCATCGATGAAACTCGAGGGCGCAAACTGGCTGCCAAGATTCACCAAGGCGAGGTGGGCATCCGAAGAGGAACTGTAGAAAAGATAGATCCAGAATGAGGATCGCCCGGTAGCAGTCAGCTCGGCGGAAACACTTACGAGTGCGGCATCCGAGTAGAAAGATTCCGCCAATGTTTGAGCCGTTCCAAGATTATCCCGCGCCGTTACGGGCTCGGTGCTGGTAATCACAATGTCGATTCCTGTGACCGCACCGCCGGCTTCGACCATGAAGGCGTCGATCAATCCATCGCCATCACCATCATACAAACCAAACGGATCCTCCGGGCCAAAATCCAGCAGCCCGTCCTGGTCTCCATCTCGAATCGATATCGCGTGATAGGGTCCGTCCTCCACGAAGTCTATCGTGTACGAGCCGTCCGAGCCGACAACGGTGATGCCCGCAGGATTTCCGTCGTCGCTGCCAAACAGTCCGTTGACAGGATCGTCCGGAAAAACGGCCACGGCTGCTCCTGCAGCCTGTTTCGTTAGTGCTTCTGTCACCGCGCCAGAGACCGATCCGGTCGGCAGCGAGCTGCCGGTCGTGAAGGTTGCTGCAAACGGCTCTGCAAGAGGATCGCCGGATTCGCTTCGCGCTCCGGTCAGAAAAACGATGTACTTGGTATCTGGCTCGAACACGAGGTCCGCGCTGAACGTCCGGAGGTCCGGGGACAACGTAATCGCGCTGGGCGCCTCGGTTTCTGGAATCGTTTCGACACCCAGGTAGAAACCATCAGTCTCCTCGAACGCCGCCGTCGTATCGATAGGCGCGCTGAACGACAACGTTACCGTCGCGTTGAGCGGAACGTTAGTGTCACCGTGCGCGGGTGAGGACGACACCACAGTAAACTGCCCAGCCGCCGTGGGCACCGCAAGAAGTAAGAAAACAAGAGTTGCAATCGAACGATTAAACAGTAGCGACATACCCATATGACGCACCTCCTGATCAGTGTGGGATTCCGGATCAATGAACACCGACCGCACATTTGGTGGACGCAGGCTCGCGGTCTACAAATTAGTTAGCTTCCATTTGGCTAAATAGCAAGAGCCGACGCCATACTTTCGGCCTCATCAATCAGCTTTTCGATCGACGCGAGTCCTCGATTCCAGAATTCGAGGTCGGTGAGATCGACTTCCAGACGACCGACCAGAACGTGGGGCCAGTCTGACCCCCCCGATCGGAGCAGATCAAGGTATCGATCGGCGAATCCAGGCCCCTCCTGCTGGTACTTCTCATGCAGAGCAAGTACGAGCAATTCGCCGAATGCGTACGCATACACGTATCCCGGCGTATGCAAGAAGTGAGGGATGTAGCTCCACCAGTATCGATAGTGATCACCGAGGGTTACGCTGCCGCGAAACATCCGCTGCTGGGTCTCGATCCAGATTTCGGAGAATCGGACGGTCGACAGCTCACCCGAAGTGCGGCGCTCTGTGTGTACGGCCTCTTCGTATCGGTTCATAGCGATCTGTCGAAAGACCGTCGCCATCGTGTCGTCGATCTTGCTAACCACCATTGCCAGTCTGTTTGACGGGTCGTCTTCTTTTTGCATCAGCCTCTCGAAAACGAGCATTTCTCCAAATACGGATGCCGTTTCAGCTGTTGTCAGCGGCGTATCGGCGTGGAGAATACCCTGCTCTCTCGACAGGTACTGATGCACACCGTGGCCCAGTTCATGCGCGAGGGTCTGAACGTCCCGAATCCGCCCCGTGAAATTCATCATAATGTAGGGATGGGTGCTCGGTACGGCGCCGTGACTGAACGCTCCCCCTCTCTTGCCCTCTGATACGGCAGCATCGATCCAGCCATCGAAGAAACGTTCGGCAATCGATCCCATCTCGGTATGAAAGCCGTGGTAAGCCTGCAGGACGATGTCGCGCGCGTCGTCCCAGAGATAGCGGGTCGTGGCCTCGCCAACCGGTGCGTACCGGTCATAGTCGAACATCTCGTCGAGACCCAGAAGCTGCTTCTTCAACTTGTAGTATCGATGAACAAGATCGTATCGAGACGTCACCGCCTCCACCAAAGCGTCGACGGTCTCATCAGCGACTTCGTTGTCAAGGTTTCGACTAGAGATCCAGTTGGGATATCCGCGCAGCCGGTCCTTGATGCTCTTGTCGGAAAGAAGCGTGTTGGAGATGAAGGTCAGTGTTCTGATTTGCGACTTCAGACCGTCGGTGAGAGACAGCGCGGCGCGCCTACGCAGGCCCCTGTCTGGCTCATGGAGCTTCGACAGAATCTCCTGTTCGGTCATCTCCGCACCGTCGAGCTCGAAACGAAGCGCCGACAATGTTTCGTCGAACAGCCGGTTCCACGAGCTGCGACCGGACACGTCAAGCTCAGACATGATCTTCTCCTCCGGCTCCGAAAGGAGGTGATCTCGTCGGCGAATGAGCAACTCGAGATGATGATGGAATCGAGCGAGCGCTTCCGAGCCCAGCAGCTGCTCCGCACGGTCGTCGTCGACGCGCGACCACTCCAGGTCAAAAAAGATGAGCAGCTGCGACGTGGCCGTGTAGGCCTCCTTCACGCGCTGCAACAGTGCGCCACGCTCGGCGTCGTTTGTGTCCGTGACCCAATGCAGATAGGCATACGTGTAAGCCCTACCGATCGGGTCAACGATCGTCTCGTATCGAGACAGCGCTTCGGACAGTTCGCCGGCGTCCAGTTCCGCGACCCGACCATGGAAAGACGCATGAAAATCTTCTGCTACCTCGTGCGACTGCCTCATCGCAGCGTGGAGTGCCTCCTCCGACTCGTAGAGATCCTGCAGATTCCAGCGGACTTCCTCCGCTCCTGTTTTCGTGGATTCGGACATGGTAAATCAATGATTGACAAAGGTCGAACGGGAAAGCAGTAACAAACTCGCCGGCTACCGCAACAGAGGGCCGTCGCAGACGGCGAAACACAGATGCCCTCTTCGGGTTGCAGTTGACCCGCCTTTCGGACGGACTTACCGGCTTTGTTGATATCGCCGATACGTAAGGATCACGGCAGGTAGGACGGCGGCCACTCAACGACCAAAGCGCCTACCGTTCAAGGGACGGAATCCTAACTTCCTCAGCAGCCAATAAACCTAACGACAATTCACGATACGAACCGTGGCAGGGCGAACCCGGAATACGAACTTCGACGATCTTTCAACCGAGAATCACCTCGATGTGCTTCTCGAGCGTTCTCACAATGAACCGGTAGTCATCTATAAGCACAGTGACATCTGTGGTCTGAGCACCATCGCGCAACGCGAGGTGTCTCGGTTTGCGTCAGACGTGGAGGCTCCGATTTACAAGCTTGTGGTACAAAAAGCCCGGCACGTCTCGAACGCGATCGAGCGCCTTTTTGGGGTACGCCATGAATCGCCTCAAGCCATCGTCGTGAGTAACGGACGTGCCGTCTATGACGCCTCGCATCGGGCTATCTCTGCCGAGGCTTTGGCGCAAGCACTGGACAAATCACGCCGGCTGAATGTTTAGACGCAGCTTCTTCCTGCTCCTTTTTGCGGCCGTGGCGACCGGTATCGGATGCGGGAACCGCGACAAAGCGACCGGAGGCAATGACGGGGCACCTGTGTCCGCCCGGACCGTGGTGCCGGCTCCTGAGATCACGACAATCGGACAACCGGTACCCATTGTTGACCGAGAGGCCCCTCGTCTCCGTTCGCGTGCGGCCGACGGCAATGATTTTGTTCTGGAGGAGCATCGGGGCAAGGTGGTCCTCGTCAACTTCTGGGCAACGTGGTGTGCCCCGTGTATTGTCGAGACACCGCTCCTCGTGGACACCTATGCCGCCTACCGGGATTCGGGGCTTGTTGTGGTCGGCGTCTCACTTGACCGAGAGGGTTTTGCGGCTGTGACCCCGTTTTTGAAGCGGTTCAATGTGGATTACCCGGTTATCCTTGGCGGCGGCAATCTGGCACGCGATTTCGGAGGTGCCTATATCCTTCCTACGACCTTCTTTGTCGATCGAAAGGGATCAATCGTGAGCCGTATCAACGGTCGGCTGCATGAGGATGTGCTGGTTGACGAACTGAACCGGCTGTTGTAAGGTTTTCCACTACATCATTTCAAGGGATCCCCCTACAGACATTGGCTCACCGCCCGTATACTCTCGCCGTGTATAAGTCTCTCCATATGAGGAGCGGACGATCATAAAGATGAGTCGAGCGCAACAATGATCGCCGCCTCCCTGAAGAGCTTCGACAGGTCGAAAGGCCTGCCACATTTCTTAGCGTTAGCATTTCTACAGATGGTGTAGAAGCCCGGTGTGCTGGTGGGGTCGCCGGGCTTCGCCTTTTGGGTCACTTGACCCACGGTGCGCCGTACCTGCAAGGCAAACCCCGCTACGCGCTACACGTCGTTCGACTGTATCTTTTCGCGCACAGACAGACCACTCCACGCGCCGGTACAATTCATGTTCAGAGCGGACGACAGCCGATACGACTCAGTACCCTATAGACGCTGCGGGAGAAGCGGCCTCCGTCTGCCCGCCGTGTCCCTTGGGCTGTGGCACAACTTCGGGGGTGTCGACATCTATGAGACCGGTCGCGAAATGATATGCAGCGCATTCGACCTGGGGATCACGCATTTTGACCTCGCGAACAATTACGGACCCCCTCCCGGCTCCGCCGAGGAGATGTTCGGACGTGTCTTGCGGAACGATCTCTCCCGCTATCGCGACGAGCTCATCATCTCCTCAAAGGCGGGATATCTGATGTGGCCCGGACCATACGGCGAATGGGGCTCGCGGAAGTACCTTGTCGCGAGCTGCGATCAGAGCCTCAAGAGAATGGGCCTCGACTACGTGGATATCTTCTATAGCCATCGGGCGGACCCGGACACACCGCTGGAGGAAACGATGGGAGCGCTCGACTACATCGTCAGGACAGGCCGCGCCCTGTACGCCGGCATATCGTCTTACTCTCCCGATCAGACACGGCAAGCTACCGACATCCTGAAATCGCTCGGGACACCGTGTCTGATTCATCAGCCCAATTACAATCTGTTCGATCGATGGATTGAGGACGGGCTCCTCGACGTGCTGAAGAAAGAGGGCATCGGTTGTATCTGCTTCTCACCGCTCGCTCAGGGGTTGTTGACGGACAAATATCTGGACGGTATACCGAAGGACTCTCGAGCCGCAAAAACACACGGGTTCCTGCGTGAGGAGGATGTGACAGAAGAACGGATCTGGGTTATTGAGCGACTTCAGGAAATCGCCCGCGAGCGCGGCCAGAAGTTGGCGCAGATGGCGATATCGTGGGTGCTTCGAGACGAGGTGGTGACCTCGGCTCTCATCGGAGCCAGTCGAGTTGCCCATATTGTGGATGCGGTGGAAGCAACTCAAAACACGACGTTCTCTGGCGAGGAAACAAGTCGCATCGACGCAGTCCTTTCGCAGGGCTGAGCACCCGTAGAGAGAATCCGTCGCCTTGCGTGTCCTAAACTCAAACGAGGATCGCAAGATGACACGCAAGCCGCATCCGGCAGCATTGATCGTCGCAGCCGCAATTGCCGGGCTCGTCTTCGGCTACCGACTGGCCCAGGAGCGAGGGTTTGGCAAGCCCGAGCGGGCCATCGAGGAGCTTCAACAAGCGGACCAGCAGGTCGCTGCGCTTCACAACGAGATCGACCTGGCGGAGGAGCTGCTTCTCGCCGTGCGCACAAACTCTGATAGTCTGTTGCGTTCGCGCTGGACCCAACGCATCCGTTATCTGCACACGCGAGTATCGATCACCGGGCCCGCCAAGATGCCGTCCGTAATGGGGCCGCACGATTCTTCGGCCACCGAAACTACCTCGGCAACCGAAGGCATAATGCACGCCACTCATCTCCTCCGCGCCGATGACCGCCTGATCGCCCACCTTGTCCACGAGCGGCACCAATACGACCGGCTTCACGAGCACTACGGAGCTTTACTGCAGTCGTATCGAAGGCAGCAGGCTTTGATGCAGGAAAATCTCTTGCGCTCGCGGCGAGTTGCGCGCAAGAGACGCCGCCGCACCATCATCTTGACTGCCGCAGTCGCAACGACGGCGACTCTCATCATTGCAAGCAATTGATCGACAGCAGGGCGCCACTGTCTCTCCACGAAATGTCGTGAACATGCAGTTCGCCTGCGTTGCGTCATATCTTAACTGCGTGACGCACCGCCACACTGACTGCCGCTCGCCTGTAGTGGCCGACGAGTGCGATCGCCCTGACGTACGAAGCCATCGCCTGCACGACCGTTTGAAAAAAGACAACAAGAGATACTTCGATCGCGAACTAAGCTGGCTCGCCTTCAACGAACGGGTACTGCAGGAAGCTGAAAGCTTCGAGACACCCCTTCTTGAACGTCTGAAGTTTCTGGCGATCTTCTCCTCCAATCTGGACGAATTCTTTCGGGTTCGGGTAGCTTCCATCCGAAGCCTCCTGCGCCTCAAGGAAAAGAAGCTCGAAAAACTCGGCTATAACCCGCAGCGCCTGCTTCTGGAGATCCACCAGGTAGTAGACCGACAGCAGCGCCGCTTCGGCGAGCTATTTCGTAATTCGCTTCTCCCAGAACTGCGTACGAACGGAATCTTTCTTCACGTAACCGGATCTTCACCTGAAGGAGCCGACTACTTCCTGCGTACGTTCTTCGCGAATGAACTGGCGCAGCACATCAATCCCGTGCTCCTTGAAGCCAGCAAAGAGCCGCCATTCCTTAAGAACGGCGGGCTCTATCTCGTCGTACCTCTTTGGCCGAAAGAGGAACGCAATCCGATAATCGCGACCGATCCGGTCCACGGCCTCGTCGAGGTACCGGCTGAGCACACCGGTCGGTTTGTGCAGGTAGCACGGGAGCCGGGCCTGCGCCACTTCATGTTTGTCGACGATATTCTGCGGTACAATCTGTCGGAGATCTTTCCGTTTCACGACGTCGGCGAAGCGTACGAGATCAAGCTCACGCGCGACGCGGAATTGTACATCGAAGACGAGTTCTCAGTAGACCTTGTCGAGGCCGTCCGCAAGAGCCTCAAGAAACGAGAAACGGGTGTGCCGACACGGTTGCTTTTTGACCAGCGCATTCCTTACCCGGTCGTGACTACAATCAAGGATCGGCTGAGCCTGCGTGCCGAGGATCTTGTGGTGGGGGGATTCTATCACAACTTCAGCGATTTTTTCCGATTTCCGGATGTCGGTCGCTCGGATCTGAAGTTCGAACCGCTTCCACCGCTGGAGCACGCCGTCCTCACGGCTGCTTCGTCCGTCACCGACGCCGCGCGGAGTCGCGACCACATAATCCACCTGCCGTACCAATCCTTCGATCCGGTGCTCCGACTCATCGGAGAGTCTGCTGCGCGTCAGGATGTCACCCGGGTCTCGATCGCGCTGTATCGAGTAGCGCCTGACTCCGAGGTAGTCAGGCAACTCATCGAGGCGGCTCACCGGGGTAAGGAAGTCCACGCATTTGTCGAAGTAAAAGCCCGTTTTGATGAGCAGCCGAATCTCGATTGGGCTCGGCGGATGGAGGACGCAGGCATCAAGGTCAACTATAGCCTGCCTGGCATCAAGGTGCACGCGAAGCTACTGCTGGTCGAATCCAGCGACGCAGACGTAGCCTACCTGAGTACGGGCAACTTCAACGAAAAAACTGCTCGGCTCTACACCGACCACGGAATGTTTACGGCCGATCCGGAGATTACCTCCGAAGTTGCTCTGGTATTCCGAATGCTTGAGCAACCGGGGTTCGCACCTGAGTTCTCGACGCTTCTGGTTGCACCTGCGGGTCTACGTTCCGGCTTCGAACACCTGGTTGAACACGAAATCGAAGCGGCGAGAGGCGGAAAGCCGGCGTCAATAGTTCTTAAGATGAATAGCCTCGAGGACGAAGGCATGATCGATCTCCTCTATCGGGCCAGTCAAAGCGGCGTTCGAACACGGCTCCTCGTCAGAGGAATCTGCCGCCTGATCCCCGGTCAGCAAGGACTGAGCGATAATATCGAGGCAACGTCTATCGTGGATCGATTCCTTGAGCACGCGAGGGTCTATGCGTTCGAGGGCGGTGGCGACAACACCATGCTGCTCTCATCGGCAGACTGGATGTCGCGCAACCTCGATCGGAGAATCGAGGTCGCTTGGCCCGTAAAGGATCCCGTGATCCGAACGCAGATTCAGCAGATGTTGGAGTTGCAGATTCGTGACACGACAAAGTCACGCGTGATCGATCGATGGCAAACAAACGCTTTTGTCTCCACGAAGCGTGCTTCCCAAGCTAGAGCTCAGACGGACATCTACCGCATGCTCGCGGCAAAGCAGCATGCACCCGTACCGGAAGAGGCTTAGTCGGTGAACAGGTAGTCCACAATCATTCGCATCACGTGGGCTCTCATCGATCGAGACGTGATCACCTCGAACGGGAAACCGAACGAAACGACCCTATGGTTGCCCCGATATCCGATGCCGGCCGCCAGGTTGTTCTCTGAGTACCGGAGCAGCGTTTCGGCTTCGACGCCTACGGGCTTCAGGGCATCGGCCCCCTCAGCGGCGTAAAGTACCGGACTCGGCTCGGTGTTAAAACTGAAGTCAAGACGAGAGCCGCCTGCAAAGATTTCCGACGCATACACGCCTCCCCGCCTGCTACCGTGAGTCGTAATCATGGACAGATGTAACACACTGTCTGCAAACACCTTAGCTGTTGCATCTTGATGTGCTGAATCCATAAGCTCAGAGGCAAAGTGTGCGCCCGACACGAACAAGCGCCCACCTCCCTGGAGGTACTCCGACAAACGCTGACGAAGCACCCTTGGCAGCGCCTCAAACTGTTGTGCGCGGCGAGCACGGACAAAACCCGTGCGCTGCTCCTCGCCGAGAATCAAATCGACGAAATCGTAAGCTGACAGATTGAATGATCCGTCAAATACAGCCTCATCGCTGACCGAATCGAACGAGAAGTCGGCGTCGCTCAACGACGCTCCGTGGACATAGGGGAAGTCGAATGTATTGCCGGCGATCCCGACAGTATCAAAGTCGGCATGGCTCGCCCCGTGGTAAGGTGAGTCGTCACTTCGCCAGACTTGACGGTCGTTAAAGTTGAATTGATAGCCGGTGAACGAGTAATCAACCTCGTGTGGAACGCCTTGATCGGCGAAGAAAGCCACTCCTCGCAGCGAGTCCACGTCGAGAAATTCCGGCGGCGCAACCCGGTCAAAGCCATTTACAATCAGCGCCGTTCGAACCGCGCCTGAAGATCGCCTCACCGACAACGTTTCTGATGGAAAACTCTGTCCACCCGCGTTCGCCGCCGTGACGCGGAAGGAATAAGTTGTATCCGCAGGAAGCCCGCGCAAAAGAACGTTGTCAGATTCCGTGCGCCTCCCGTTATCCCATCCACCCTCCTCAATCCGTGTGTAGAGGACGAAGTAATCCGCGTCGGCCGTCGGCTCTAGCGGGTCAGCAGAGGGTCTCCAGCTAACACGAATCCCGCCGGCTTCCTGCACCGCTGCCATGTGCGTGACCGGCAGCGGCTGAACGACCGGATCGAAGCCGTTCTGGCTTGCGAGAAAACGAAGAATGCCCTTGTATATCGCGCGGCTCGCGTCGAAGCGTACTCTCGGATCGGAGTAGAGGCGAGCGTCCTCCGGATTCTGATGCGAGAGCAGCTCAAGCAAGAGTGCAGGCACATTGGGACGAAAGGCCTCGCTATACTGTGCCTCGAGCAGGCTACGGCGAGAGAAAGTGGAGTCATGAAGTGCCCGTAGGTCCTCGACGAACTGGGTTTGCACGATGTCCGCAAGGTCTCTATTTGCGAATCGGGACACGCCGTTCGGGAAGACGAGTGTCGAATCCGCTCCCTCGAGACTATATATTGCGAGAGTTCCGATCGTAGAGTCACGACCCACCGTTCCGGCGTCCGTGTGCATTGCGAGAGAGACGTCGATGGGTATTCCCAGCCCAAGCGACGACCGATCGCGATTCGGCCCGAAGGGCGCTCCTCTCATGTAGTTGACCCATTCACCACGAGACTGATAGTCATCTCGGTAGTCGTCTGCGCCCTCGTGCAGGTCGTAGACCAGCGTATCGGGCAGCCCGGAGTACTGCAGGTGGTACCGAGCGCCTTCGACATATCTGGGACGACCCCCGGTCGAGCCGTTTCGCGAAATCAGCCCCCTTCCACCGCCAAATCGGACGGCATCGGCAGTAACGCGTCCGGCGCTTGCCGCAGAGCGGTTTGAAAGCACGACGGCACCATTATCCGGGTTCATGCCTGCGGCGAAATCGAACGTGCCCAGATACACCCAAGTGCCGGCACCGATCGTTTGATTTACCGAGAACCGCGTTTCTCCGCCTGCGTGGTAGACGGTGTACTCTGCATCCGCCACCGCATCGGGAACTCGGCCATACGAAACGTAGACGGCGTAGGAACCTTGCTGCGGGATATCCGGAGTCCACTTTGCCGTGGCGTTACCCTCCTCCGACACCGGCGTAGCATCGTAGGTGCCATCCAGGAACGGGTTGTGACCGTTCGAATACGGCGGCCGGCCGGCTCCAAATCCCGGCCCTTCCCTCGCCCACAATCCTTCCGTCAAGAGTTTTCCTCGGAGGGCGCCCGACGAATCGTTGTCAACGACTGCCATGCCAGGCTGAGGGTCACGCTCCCGAGGTAGAAAGACCTGGGCGCCCGCGTTCTCTAGCATGGGGGTGAGGTATGAAACGGCGAACGAAACAGTTAGCAGGTCCTCCACCGTCTGAAACATCCTCAACCGCTGCCACCGCCATATGTCACGGGTATTATCGTAGTACCATCCATGGCTCGGCCATAGAGCGATATTGTAGCCGTCCAGGCCGCGCGGTGCTGCATACTCCCGGTTCAGGTTTCGAACCAGCATCTCGCCCCGAGGGGCCGACGAAAAGACACGGGACGAATCCGGAACGAGGCCGGAATCGCGGTAGATGTTTGGCACGAGTTCCGCCACGGGTACCCCGAGGGAGAGAATCGAGACCTTTCGATCCGCCAGGTAAGGTCCCAGATAGCGTTCCACCTGGTGTGCAAGTTGAGAAACGTCCGAGGGTCGCAGAGCCCGGCGACTGAGATGCTCGGAAAAGACGACTTCAACGTAGTCGTCGTCCCATCGGAGAGTATCCAGGGCAGTGCCGCGAGGGAAATCAAACAGGGCCTCATTGATCTCGGCATCGGCTATCAGATCGTTGATCGATGCCCGCATGCCTGCGGCACGCTCCATCGGCGTTGCACTTCTGAACAGCGCGCAGCCACCAAGCAGCGTGAGCGACGCCAACGAGAGAGCCACAATCCATGCGGACCGCGACGCCAAAATTGTTAGCCTATCCAAACCACCGACCAACTCCTGTATCCTCGGCCAACGCCCGGCTCGTACTAGTCATCAAACCTTTTCGTGTAGAAGTGACAGTAAGGCGTCTTACCCGTTTGATCGTAATACTGCTGATGATAATTCTCTGCCGGCCAAAACGTGCCGGCCGCTTCCACTTCCGTCACGACGTCGAGACCCTTACGCTCCAAGATATCCACCAGCTTCTCAGTGACCTTACGCTGATCCTCGTCGAGATAGAATACTGCCGATCGGTACTGATGACCAACGTCCGGACCCTGTCGGTCAACCTGGGTAGGATCGTGTATCTCGAAAAACAGTCGCGCGAGCGTTTCGAAATCGGTCACGCCCGGGTCGTACACGACCTCGAGTGCTTCCGCGTGACCCGTGCTGCCCGAGCACACTTCCCGGTACGTGGGATTGTCCGTATCGCCGCCCGTGTAACCTACGCGCGTCGAGACGACCCCCGGACTCCGCTGAAAATAGTACTCAGTACCCCAGAAGCATCCGCCGGCGAAAATAGCCTTCTTTTTTTCCGTCAATGCGACCTCCACATTTTGACGCGATTCTACGCCGGACGCAGACCTCCTGTTCTAACCCGAATCGAGGTTTCTGACACAATTTGTAGTCAATTCCCCTACTCTGGTTCTAGGCTACCGCTCTATACATGTGTTAGGGGCTTCTACTTCTTTTTGATACATGGTCCAAACTCAAAATCCTGCGGAGGTCCACGATGTTTAAGAAAAAGACCCCGGACGTGGTAGTAGTCGGAGCTGGTCCAACGGGCTTGTTCTGTGCTGCCTCACTCGCCGCTCGGCGTGCTCGGGTTCGCATCATCGATTCAGGATGGCGTCCGGCAGCCCACAGTTATGCGCTCGCTCTCCATCCGTCTTCCTTGCGGCTGCTTCGCAAGGTCGGACTCCCCGGAAATCTGCTCGATGACGTTCATCGTATTCATCGTGTAAGCATTTACGATCTCGAGAAACGGCGGGCGACTTTTGACTTTTCACAGCTGGACACGGACAACAATTACATCGGGGTTCTGCCTCAAAGTCGCCTCGAGGAAGCCCTGGAGACACTGCTACATAGTCATGGCATCAACGTCGAATGGAATCACCGGCTCTCGCACCTCAGCCAGGACGAGGAAGGTGTCGACGTCGTTGTCGACCGGATGACGATGGAAAGCCTTGGATACGCGGTTGCGCATCGCGAGTGGATCGTCGCTGCAAGCCACGAAATACGGGTGCCTTTTGTCATCGGGGCGGATGGGCACGGCTCGATGGTTCGAAGGTCGCTGGACATCGATTTCGAGAACGCAGGGAAGACGCGCTATTTCGGGGTGTTTGAATTCAAGACCGACTTCGATTTGCAGAATGAGCTTCGCGTCGTGCTGGGCAAGCAGACCACCAGCGTTCTCTGGCCGCTGCCAAACGGTTATTGCCGTTGGGGGTTTGAGTTGCTTGATTTTGCAGCCCCACCTGCGACCCGCGACAAGGATCGATTCCTTATTCAGCGTGAGGAGCTACCAGAGTTGTCGCCGGAAAACTTCAGTCATCTCGTCGAGTCGCGCGCACCATGGTTCAATGGATCGGTAGAGAAGATTGAGTGGAAGACCGTCGTCCGCTTTGAACAGAGGCTCGGTACTCTGTTTGGACGTAACCGATCATGGCTAATAGGAGACGCCGCGCACGTCGCGTTACCGATCGCTGTGCAGAGCATGAACTCCGGGCTCGAGGAAGGACATGAAATCGCAGACACAATCGCAGATATCATGCAGGGTAAGAGCGACAGCGGGTCACTTTCCGACTATGGTGCCCGCAACCTGACCCGATGGAGACGTCTGCTCGGTCTCGAAATGGAGAGAATCGAGTTTGCAGAAGAAGCATCTACTTGGGTTCGAGAGCACGCCCGACGGATTGCCACGTCGATTCCAGCATCCGGTGAAAACCGGCGGCAGATTCTCACTCAGGCAGGCGTGATTGTCGATACATCAACCCGACTGGCGACTGCCTGATTTTACCCAGGACACACGTCCACCTGCCGTGCGGCATACTGACAGTAGTGCTTTCTTCTGATCCCACGTGAGGTGCAATCACGTGTGCATGGACATCGCGATTGCCTTCCCGTTGTTACTGCCCGTCTGCGTTTGTCCGTCATTGATAAACGACAGCGTGGGTTGAGTACACAGACCTCAGAAGGTAGACTTCGGCACCTTGCCGTCAACCGCTGCCCGCCGTTGGCATTACCGTTGACGGCTCTATTCCCATAGATGCTTTCATCGCGTTCAGGCGCGTTGTTCGGTCGATCTACCTGCGCCTTGGCGGAACACTTGCCGAAACGCCATCTTGCGTGTGAGATCGAGTCCCCCGCTAGCCCCTTTCCTCGCAGGCGCGGCAATCGTAATGATGGTGCAGTACCCCTTGAATACGCGCCTTTGTCGTGGGCGCGTGAGCCGCTCTACCTTGCCGCTACCAAGAAAACCGTGCCGCGTCCGCGACTCGTAGCCCCCGCGGTAGAGCTGTGTGGTACATCATCAGTCTCGAGAGGTTTTGAAATGAAAAGAGTGTTTGCCGGAGCTACGCTGCTAGCGCTTTTTGCCATCCAGCCAGTGGGCACAATTGCGCAGGACTTGCTCCGAATCTGCTACGCGGACTACCCCGGGTGTACGCTCTACATCTTCGACTATCGCTACACACCCTACGACTTCAGTGCTCTATGGTGCGGGGGCGAGTTCATTTATGAGCAGAGCGGATTCGGCGGAAGTATCGGGGCTGGCTCGGAGTGCGTGTACTTCGCGTAGCCTCCGCCCGTCTCACGCTCGCGGGACGCACTCTCACGATCAAAAACCAAAATGACTACAACACTTCAATTAGGGAGACCACCATGCGCCTACCCATATCACTCTTTGTCGTGTCACTGGCGTCTGTCATCGCCTTCGCCGGCTGCGACCCGGGTTCGACGTTACAATCGGAGCCAGTTACCTCCCCGACTCCAGCGGCTTCGTTTTCCGAAGTGATACCCTACGGGAACCCAAACAGTACTGCTCTCGCCGCCTTCGCGTCACAGCAACGCGCGTCCCTACAGGAAGAGTACGGTCTGCTACGGGCGCAGCTCGTCGACATACTGGAGGCCGATGGTCCAACGCAGGAAAAGAGCATTCGAATCAAACGGATTCTTAGCTCGCAGTCCGATTCACCATTGACGTCATACCTGGAACAGTTTGCCGCACATGGAATCCTCCGGAGACTTCTCGACGAATCCAACCCGAGTTCGGCTACAATCGGGTACTACAGCCACCTTCTAGTTCGAAACGAGAACCCGGACGCCGAGCTGCTTCACCGCGCCTTTGGACATCTTACGGGCGAGTGGTCCCGCGACCGACTTGCGAAGGCAGCGCGAGCTACGTCAGTTCGAGCGAGAGAATGGGCCGCACGGGTGTGCACCAAATGCAGCAACGGGAAGGACGACAAAGCAGCTCGGAATCCGAGCCTGATGCTCAAACATGGTCGAATTCTCGACGCTGCCAACAGACTGGGCGACTTCGTCGGCCCGTAAGCCGACAGGGGGAGGCGCAGGGTCGGCGGTCTGCCTGGGGGTGCAGCTGATCGGTCAACGACGGCGGCGGCAGTCGCCGACCTGGCGCTCCACTACATGAATAGGTGTTGTAGCAAGATAAATAAGTGTTTTAGCATGGAAACAGGTCCTTCGCGCTAAGCAGCGGAGGGTCGACGAAGAGTTAGATTCGCAGCGCAAGTCAATAGCCTCTCATAGTCTCCGAAGCACGGCTGTTACAAATGCGGTTGTTACAACCGATATTGAGTCAAATCAGCAGCTGGATTGCGACCATGCGAAAGTTCTTGTTATTCATAATCCTGCTCGGTGTCGTCGGCTATTTCGTATGGCCCACGCCTTACCAGGAGTACGGACCCGGCGAGGGTCGATTCGCGGAACAGTTGGGCAACGTTGTCTACCGTGTGGACCGCATCAGTGGCGAGGTATACGTAAAGGAGGGCGTGGACAATTGGCGAAAGGTCTCTGTCCGCAGGCCAGAACTTCTTCGACCGGACATCACCGGACCGACCCCGAGTCCCGGCGTCGATCATGGTGTGGCGCAGCAGCAGCAGAACACGATCAAAGACATGCAGTCACACGCTGATCAAGCAACCCAGGCAGCGCGAAGTGCAGCCGGAAACTAGTCACGGCCACTGCTGCCCCTGCCAATCGGGCCTGAGTGACGCATCGTCGGCCCACCGCTGTACTAGTCAGTACAATTGTAGTCCGTGCCGATAGCGCTCGTTACCAGGACGATTGAGTCGCGATCAATGCCACGGAATTCAACAATGAATTTGTTGCCGTTCCTGGTGTTGCAGGCTTTGACTCCGAGTGCATCTTTTCGTTCGACGATTCGGAAGGTTCCATCGGGCCCCTCGTATCGGAAGGGATTGCCCTTCTCTCCATAGCCCAATTTGTGGAAGTTCAGCCCCTGAAAACACGAAGGGTTCGCCTTACATGCGCCATCCTTCTGTCCCCCGAACTGGGCTGGAGAGACTTTCCAAACGATCGCATCCACTGCTATCTCAATGACGTCCTGCACGAGTACGTCTGCGTTGGCCCGCGTGGCGTTCTCCTTAAAGGCCCTGATTCCCACCACGATGGCAAGCCCGACAATCACGAGGCTAAGTACCAACAATATGAGCTGTTGCTGTCCCAAGGACTGCCAATCCTTTGTTTGTTGCCCGTTCGAGTGGCCTCTTAAACTCGCAAGAATCGCGTTTTCGAGATCTCGGTTGGGCTGAATATTGTTGCCCGACGGCCTGTGGTGGCTGATTCCGCCCCAAGCTGCGTAGTATTGATCTTTGGTAGACGCCAACGTCGAGGTCCATGCGTTACGTGGAGGCGATTTTCATCGTCTCGATGGCTAAAATGCTATTCCAGGATTGAACAAACTCTTCCTAGCCATGACCCAAAACTTCAGTTGGGCACTCGTCCTGCTGCTTGGCATCGCCAGTACAACCAGCTTGTCTGTGCGCGGGCAGGATGCGTCAGCACCTCACCCCGCCACGGACCTCTCACACACCTATTCCATTGTCGCACGCGACGCGGCAACAGGGCAACTGGGAGTTGCGGTTCAGACGCATTGGTTTGCCGTCGGCCGACGGGTATCGTGGGCCCGTGCCGGTGTCGGGGCTGTAGCAACGCAGTCTTTCACAAACCCATCCTTCGGGCCTCGCGGTCTCGCCATGCTTGAGTCGGGCATGACGGCGCAGGAAACTCTCGACAGCCTTATCGCCGCGGATGAGGGAAGAGATCTACGACAGGCTGCAGTGATCGCCGCGAATGGCGAAGTCGCCGCATGGACTGGTGAGCGCTGCATACAACACGCGGGCCACCTGATGGGCGACGACTTTAGCGTGCAGGCCAACATGATGTTGACGGATCGTGTATGGTCCGAGATGGCCGATGCGTTCGAAGCATCGCGGGGGCCACTCGCCGAGCGGCTTCTCTTGGCCCTCGAAGCCGGCCAGGCGGCTGGCGGTGACATCAGAGGGAAACAGTCAGCCGCTCTGATTGTGGTCGACGCTGACAAAGCTGAGGGACCATGGGCTGGCCGAGCGGTCGATCTGAGAGTCGACGACAGCCCGACTCCGTTGGCCGATCTCGCGCGTCTTCTTCGCATACATCGCGCCTACGAACACATGAATGCAGGCGATGAGGCGCTCGAAAATGACGAGATCGAGACTGCCCTCCGCGAATACGGTAAAGCGGCCGACCTAAACCCCGAAAACCCGGAGATGCGATATTGGTTTGCTGTCGCCCTCGCAAACAAGGGTCTGGTCGAGGACTCTCTGCCCGTCTTCGCCGACGTATTCGCGAACGACCCCAATTGGCGAACACTTACCAAGCGACTTCCGTCCAGCAAGTTGCTCGAAGTTAGCGACAAGGACCTGTTACGGATTCTGGCCGCTTCAGAGACCCCCGTTTACGCCGACTAGCGGCCACAGGCACTCGGATCCGACCGACAATCAGCATCGCACAGGGGATTACGGCGACGTGACGTCGTTACCGTCTTCCCGGCAGGAGCATACTTTCAACGAAGCAGCCAGACGTCCTGACATTCTGAATACAGGACACCGTCGTGTGGTGAACCGATCAGGTCCCATGCAATAGTGTGGATCAGCCTGGCCAGAGCCACCCGAATGTCCCGCCGGTGATGAGGGCATAGATGAGGCCGTCAAACGTCGACTTCAGGGTCAGGCCCCAGGATCGCTTGTACCAAATCGAATTCTGCCACAGGGCCAGGGCATATCCAACAAAGGCCGTACAACCGGCGAACCGGAAGACCTGCAGATATTCAGCTCCCTCAGCCAGAGCTCGACCGGAGATGTAGGCTGCAAAGATGCCAACTACAAGGCAGTACACAAACCAAAAAACCAACGGTTTAGTCATTGAAGGGACGCCGGATTCGAAGACTGTCAGGAAAGCGACCGGGCCTTTCTCGGCCTTCTCCAAAAATGCCGGCTCCTGCCTTGCCTTTGGGTCCGTCTCACAAGGAATGACATAGTCGCCAGGAGGTATTTCGTACTTACGGAGATCCTCCATCACCTGATCTTCCTGAGGGACCTTGTGGAAGTCATTGCGATGGTACCCCAATACCATATGAATTACGGAGCTCGCAATGAATACTAGAACGGCCGCCACAAGAATTGGCAGCCACAGAGCAATGACAGATACCATGAGTTCCTCCAGATCGGATGACGAGCAAGATCAATGAATCAGCTATTTCGAGCATAAAAGCAAGCATCAAATCAATGATAAGGCCAGCTAGTCCTGCCAGTCGCCACGTGAACAAGTACCCGCGGAGCGCTAAGTGGCTTTAAACGTCGACCCGCGATCGCCGATAGTCCAGTTTACGTGGCTGGTCAATATTTGGCCGAAGCACGTCGCAAATACAACGAAGTCCGGAGCTTTTGAGAGGTCCGCATGCTTCTAACTCCGCAACAGCTGGCCTTGCTCGTAGCAATACTCCTTATGTTTGCCGAGCCGGTGCCGCTCTCGAATCGAATACCTATCACTTTAGCCGCTGCGCCTGTTGCAGATCGCGTCGACTCGAATTTGCTGAGCAAGATAATTCGGCCGATCTCGACGGTGACTGAGTTTTCAGACGGCCGCGTCGAGCACAATGACGGCAGCGGATTCGTCGCGGGCTCACGATATCTGACGGTCAACCATAATTTGGAGCCGTACAGAGCCGACGGGGTCGTGCGAAGGACCAGTTTTCTTGACGGCGTTGTGATCAACCCTGTGTTCGGGGATCCCACGGAAGACCTCGCTGTTTTCGAGCTGCCACCGGAGCTGTGCGAGTCTGAGTGTAACGACGTAGCCCTCGACGTCAACGTGTCACTCGACACCGGAGATCGCCTCTTCTGGATTCGGAAATTTGACGGGGACCTCGTGCGGAAGGAAGGAACGGTATTAGGCTATGCATGGATAGGCGATCCGCCAACGTCCTCCGGTATTGGTGAATGCCCGGGAAACCTGATTGTACAGGTCGATGAGCCCTTCGAACAGGGATCTTCCGGATCGCCGATCGTCGAGATCGCTTCCGGCAAGATCGTAGGGATTATCCAGGGAACTCTGATCAATGCCGAAGGCTCGCAGACAGGCTTCTTCAAACCACTGAATTGCCTCAGTAAGGTGGGCCTGCACGCGCAACTGCAGCCGGGCGTTGGACCCTGATCTGAAACGGATGAAATCCTCGGCCTCCCATGCGCCAACCCTACGGGTTGGCAAGAAGCTGATACCGTGTACCCAACGTGGTTCTGACCAACTGAGACTCTTGCCCAACGAGTTTTGATTCCCGAGAGCGTCGTGGTCGTTGATCGGCCAGACATAAAAAGAAAACGGGCCCTGGTTGCCTACCAGGACCCGTCTCGTTGCCTTCAGAAAGCTAGGCGCTACAGGCTGACTCCAAGCTTGTTCAGCGTCTGCAGAGTGAGTTCACCGGTCGCGAGGCCCTCAGCACGCTGATACTTCAGGATCGCGTCCATCGTGCCTTGCCCGAGCGCACCGTCGATGGCGCCGGGGTCGTAACCCTTCGCCTTCAGGGCCCGCTGCAGGTCCATCACGGTCGACCGGGTGACGTTCTGCTCGCACAGAACCGGCATCCACTTCACCTCACCGTCAGCGACCTTGACGCGTCGCGTGACCGTTTCGTACTCAGCGGGGATTTCGATTCGGCGCTCGGAAGCCTCACGGTCAATCACCTTACGCGTCACCGTGTCGTAGACCGGAGGCGTCGTTACCGTCTTCGTGTACACCTTCGTCGGAATCTGCTTGGTCACCGTCTTGTACTCAGCCGGTACCGTGGCTGTCCGAGTCTTCGCAGGCTCTTTCAGCACGCGCTTGGTAACCGTCTTGTACTCAGCCGGGATCTCGACGAGACACATGATCTCGCCCGTCTTGGCGTCTGATTTGGTGATCAGCTCGCCCGAGCCGTCTGCGACTGCGTTACCATAGATCCGTCCACTCGTCGGCTTCCACTCAGTCCGTGCCGGCGAGACCATCACTCTTTCCGTCACCGTCTCGTACGACGCAGGAGAGACTTCCTGAATCGTGTCATACGCGTCCTGGATGAGGACGCGTTCGGTGACCGTCGTATAGCCGGTCGGACTCACCTCAACGGTGCCGTCAGCCAGCGTACGAACGACCGGCTTCACGTTACCCTTGAGCGGATTGCCGGCCTCGTCGACGAGAATGATCTTCTCCCCACCTTCTTTGACCAGGACGCGCTCAGTCATTGTCTTGAAAGTCGCCGGAATGACCTCGATGCGATAGCTTGCGTCCCGCTTGAGGACGCGCTCCGATTCGGTCTTGAACTGGGGCGGCGTCGTCACTCGCGCGTAACACTCGCCCGCCTTCGCGCTCTCCGGCAGACTGATTGAATCCTGAGCTTGGGCCGTGCTGAAGGCGAAAGTGCCGAGCACGGCGATTGTAATTGTGTTCCGAAGCATCTTCATTTTTTGCTGCGGTACCTCCGTAGATTATGTGCGACATGCGCTCGATGCCCCGTAGAAGCCCAAAGCGCTTACCTGCGCTCGGGTGGCGAAACGTGCCATCGATCGGGTCACGCTATGTGACCGACCTGCCCAGGGACAAAGCATGTTCCGACCGTCTTGACTTCACAAGTTGTCCACACAAAAGCTGTCGCAACAGCTGATTCTGTAGCCAATCGGCTGACGCGGCATGTCCCTTCGTCCTGAATCTCGGACAAGACTGACCAGCGGATCCCACAGTTGGCCCGGTGTTTCGGACCGCTCGAGGTGCCCATTCGACGATTGAGCTTCCTCCAACGTCTTGATCCCCGCGTCGCGGCCTTCGTGGCAACCCGGGATGTGAACCCGCCTGCGACTGTATATCCTCGACAGGACGCCGGACGCAGCACAAGCCCGCGTACAACTCGCACGTCATTTATTTTTGCGAGGATGACAAATCTGATTGCAACTGTCGGGAAATCTTCCATTCTTTGGCACTACCGCCAACAGATCACCGCTGCACACGGAGCGCAAATGACGAAGACCATACACTGCCGGGACCTCGGATTCGACTGCGACGGGGTTCTTCAGGCCGAGAATCAAGAAGAACTGCTTACCATGGCTGCCGAACATGCGAAAGATGCCCATGGAATCGAGGAGGTCCCGGATGAGATGTTCGAGAAACTGAAATCTGTAATCCGCGAAGAGTAGGCATGGCAATCCGCCAGTGCTAACGGAACGCCTGTATCATCTCAGCCGCCAAACCTGATCGGTCTCCCGACTTGACCGACTTGGATCTGGCCTGGCGTATTCCCGGTTCCTCATCCCCACCGAGGCCCAACAACCCTCGAGCCCCAGGTCAATTCCCGACCAGCAGGATCGACGCCCTGCGAAAGGCCCTCGACGGCGAGCTTTTCAGGGAATCCCCTATTTGACCAATTCCCTCGAAGATTTAGCATCCCGATTAGCGGTGCGGCCTGCTTACGTTTCTCGCGACGGCTGTGGGTGCTCACGACAGACAAGTTCATTGTTAGGAGAAACTGTCGAAGCGTCTGATCCGCTACTTATACATCTAAAGAGGTCGAATCAATGCACAAGCTCCTATTGTCCCTTACAGCACTGCTCCTACTCGGCGGCTGCTATCATGCTCAAGTTGTAACAGCAGACATGAAGCCGTCGACCGTGGTCGTCGAAGATACTTTCGCAGATTCGTGGATATACGGGCTCGTACCTCCCAAAGAGATTGATGTAACGGAAAAGTGCGAGTCGGGCGTGGCCCGTGTTGAGACGCGGCTGAGTTTCGTCAATCAGCTCGTCGGAGCTTTGACTTTTGGCATCTACACACCCATGCACATCAAGGTCACCTGCGGCGAGATATAGTATGGCAGTCGTGTTGAGACCACGGACAGGTCTTACCTCTGTTGCAATTACGTGCGAGGTTCATCATGAAGAAGGCCATTGTGCTGGCGATCGCCATTGTCGCCTTGCTGCTGCTTGCCGGATGCGCGCCGGGAGCAAACGAACTTGCTGGTACGCCGAATGATATCGGCGCGACGGCAGGCTTCTGGAAGGGGCTGTGGCACGGGTTCATTTCGATGTTCACCTTCATCATTTCGCTCTTTTCGGACAACGTGACCATCTACGAGGTTCACAACAACGGCGGATGGTATGACTTCGGCTTTCTGCTTGGCGCCACGTTTTTCTACGGCGGCAGTGGAGGCGGGGCAGGCAAACGTTCAAAGTGACCGGTCGGGTCGGGGGACAAGGCAGACAGTAGGAGCCGAGTATGCGACATGAAATAAGCGGAGGATGAACTCATGAGAGAACTCGCAGTGTTCGTGTTGGCCGGGATTCTTGCCATCTCTGGAGGACCCGTGTCAGCCCAATCGTTTGAGATCGGCGTGGTTGCCGGCCTGAACTCGTCCGGCGTCAGTACGGATGATCCCGAGTTCAGCGATACGCAACGGCGCTCTGCCTACATCGGTGGGGCGTTCATTTCCGTCGGATTACTCGACTATCTCAGCATCCGGCCCGAGGTCGTCTATTCGCAGAAGGGCGTATCGGTTATTGAGGCGCCGTTTCAATCCGACATCAACGTGGACTATATCGAGGTTCCGCTCCTTGTCAAGTTGACGACCCCTCGCCCCGTCGGGTTCATCCGCCCACACCTCCTCGCGGGTCCGGCACTTTCCTTCCAGTCCGCCTGCTGGATCTACGACAGCGAAGATGACGACGACTACGATTGTGACGAACTCGACGTCAACGTCGAAGCGCAGGACTTTGGCCTGGTCGTTGGGGCTGGGGTTGATGCAGAGCTTGGTAGGGCTGTGGCGTCCATAGGAGGCCGGTACACGATCGGAACGAGAACGGTCGACGCGGACCCCGATCCGATAGACATTAATAACCGGGTTTGGTCGCTCACTCTCTCGATTGCGGTTCGGTTGGTCGATCTGTAGTGGTGCCATTGGCGAAATTTCAGGGTACTGCGACGATCTGATGTCATCCACAGGACTGACCTGGCGGACAACTCGGCACAACTCACCACAACTCAGGAAAACTCAGTCTGACTCCATTTCAGGGTCCGGTCGCCACTGCTTTTCGTTGACCGGCCGTCGAATCCATCTGGCAAATTGCACCGACGCAACCACGAGTGTTGCGACGAGTGCGAAAAAGATCAGCTGGTACATCGTCGACGGCGAAGTGCCTACGGGATCCTGAGGGTGCTGGATGCTTGACGCTCGTGATACCAGAGTCCACGCGAAAACCCCGACGACCAGGTTGCTCAGCCCGGTGAAACGCGCAGTCTTCAACCAGCGAACTACACCGAGCATCACGAGGGCCAAGGCGAGGATCATGGCGGTAGCGCGAGTCCGCGGTTCGCCCCATGCAATCAACACGCCCCACGATTGATAGGTCGCTATGACGCTCGTAAGCGCTCCCAGAAACCAGACACTGGCTGCGGTCGCCGCTGCGGCGAGAGTCCACGATTCGAGTTGCAGCGTCGGGCGCGCGAGGAGCGCGGCGCCGAGCAATGCCGCTACGCCGAAAGCAATCAGGCCCGCCCGAGCCAAGGCACCGTGTAGCAGCACAATTCGAATGAGGGAGCCCAACGTGACCTCAGGGGGAAGAAGCGCCAACAGAACAACCGTAACACCCGCCAGGACAACAAGCGAATGGGGCGCGTAGCGCTGTGAAAGAAAGGTCTTGAGTCGAGTCACCAGCCAGCTGAGTTGATGTCTACTTCGACGGCCAAAGTTACCGATCGACTTTTAGGTTTTGAAGCGAGTTCATCACCCGCCGGGCATTCGCCGTGAGAGGAAAGTACGCTTACCACAACTACCGGTTGAAGGAAGGCGGTAGTATAATGACGAAGCTTTTCCTACTACGCAGAGGGTGCGAGTATGCCCGACCGACGAACATTTTTGAGGACCGGCGCTCTTGCGCCTCTACTACTTTCCGGCCTGCCCGACAAACTCGAGTCGCTTTGGACGGAGCTCAAAAGAGGTGTTGCAGACTACTCGAGTACGAAGAAGCCCATCGTAGTCTCGACATGGGACCACGGGCTAAAGGCGAACCAGACGGCTTGGGAGGTGCTCTCTGTGGGCGGTCGCGCCCTCGACGCAGTTGAGGCGGGAGTCCGTGTCATCGAATCGGACCCAAACATCCAGAGCGTCGGATACGGCGGCCTGCCCGACCGAACCGGTCGGGTCACACTCGATGCCTGCATCATGAATGAGGTTGGCGACTGCGGCTCCGTGGCTTTTCTGCAGCACATCAAGAACCCCATTTCTGTCGCTCGGCTCGTGATGGAGAAGACGCCGCACGTAATGCTCGTGGGCGAAGGAGCGCTCGAGTTTGCGGAGCAGCAAGGCTTCTTGCGCGAAAACCTGCTCACGGCCGAGGCTGAGAATGAGTGGAGCAAGTGGATGATATCATCATCACAAAAGACTGTCCCACAATCTAATAAAGACGATCATGATACGATCGGGATGTTGGCGCTCGACGAGGCCGGCAATTTGTCCGGAGCGTGCACGACGAGCGGTCTAGCCTGGAAGCGGCACGGCCGTGTCGGCGACTCGCCGATTATCGGCGCAGGACTATTTGTGGACAACGACGTCGGCGCCGCCTGCGCGACCGGCATGGGTGAGGCCGTGATTCGTGTGGTTGGTTCGCACCTCGTCGTCGAACTCATGCGGCAGGGACATACGCCTGAGACGGCGTGCAGACTTGCGGTCGAACGGGTCATCCAGAAAAACCCGAACTACGAAGAAATCCAGGTGGGATTCCTCGCGCTCGACCGGACGGGGCGCTACGGTGCGTACAGCCTCGAGCCGGGATTCGAATGCGCGGTCTACGAACGTGAGAAGGGCAACCGGCTACTAGAGGCATCAAGCCGTCTTTAGAAACGGGATTCACTAGGATCGCGCTACCCTGCCCCTTCAGAACCAGAACACGCTATCAAACGGAAACAACGCGTACCGGACTCATCCTACCGCTGCAGTGTTGATCAGTTAGTATCCGCGAGGTCAAAGACCGGCTTCCTGTCGAGCCATCGGCCGCGGGTGAAGTCTGGAAACTCCTGCGGGTCGCCTCCGGCTGCAATCGACCGCTCTGACAGCGCGGAAATAACGCTCCACGACGCTGCATCGTAAACATCGAAAGGCACCGGCTCTCGCCGCTTCACGGACTCGATGAAAGCATTCAGAACAAAAAAGTCCATACCTCCGTGCCCCGCTCCCTCGGCTAGCGACGCGTATCGCTGCCATAACGGGTGATCGTATTCCTCGAGGTACGGTCCGGCCGGCTCCCAACCTTGGCCTGGCGATTTGCCTTCAAGATAAATGCCATCGTTGACGTCCATCCAGATGCCTCGTACACCCTGGACCCTGAATCCCAGCGAGTACGGTCTGGGTAGATTGGTGTCGTGCCGGACGACGATCGTCTCCTCATTCGCACACCGAATCACCGTCGTGACCACGTCTCCAAGTTTGAATCGAACCTGCGCATTTGGATGATTTTCTCCGGCCTTATCCACAATGTAATGATGCAGCCCGCGCGACTTTGATGCCGTTGACGTAAGCGAAACGAACCGGTTGCCTCGGTTGACGTCGATCATGGTCGCAACCGGTCCGATCCCATGAGTCGGATAGAGATCGCCATTACGTTTCACCGAGTGCAGCGTACGCCATCGGGCCTCGGAAAACCCTTTCGCACCGAACTCCACGCCGCCACCGTACGGCTGCACACCGTCATTGAACTTGACTCGACGCAGGTCGTGCTGGTATCCGCATTCCAGATGCACGAGCTCTCCGAACAGACCCTGACGGACCATGTTGAGTATGGCCATGACGTCGCGACGGTAGCACACGTTCTCGAGGATCATGCACGGCATCCCCGTATCCTCCGATACGTCGACGAGATCCCAGCACTCGTCAGCTGTAACTGCAGCCGGCACCTCGAGTCCTGCGTACTTGCCGGCCCGCATTGCTGCAATCGCCATTCGCGCGTGCCAACGCCACGGTGTCGCAATGATGACTCCGTGGAGATCGTCTCGCTCGACCATCTGGAGAAATGCGAGATCACCGTCCGAATACTCGACCGCCTCCTTCTTGCCGGAAGTGCGGAGCATCTCCTGCGACAACTCGATCGCCTTCGGATCGATGTCGCAGATGGCGACGATATTCGTGTCTTCTCGCCGCAAAGCGAGACGCAGGTGCTCTCGGCCTCGAAGGCCAACCCCGATGATACCGATCCGGACTGGAACGTCATCCAAGGTCGACGGAGAGTTCATCGACGTCCGCCAATCAGTTTGTGTTGACGGCATGGACAACGCCAATCCTGCTGCTGCACCGGTTCTAAAAAAATCTCTTCGATTCATTACCGCATTCTTTAGCTCAGAGCCATCGTCTTGATGCGCGCCCGTTACGGTCACTCCACGTCCGAAGGCGCGCGCAGAGAGTATACATGAGTTGAGGCTGATCACCACAAGACCCGTTCGTGACATCTCGCGGTTCACCTACAGAGCGGCCAGAAATAATAAACCGGTTCAATCGACTTAGGACTCTGTACATGACGACGCGATTCACTTTCGCGTCGGATACCATCGTGTATAGCACCGGACCTAAAGCTTCTTCTGTTCGGCTACAGATGAATCTGGTGCGGCCTCGATCCCGGCACCAGTGCCGTTTGGCCCGAAACGGAGTGAAGGAGAACCGGCATGTGCCACATAAAGACGAGGCGACCTATTGACAATCTAACCGCGTGCGAGTTGCTTTGTGGGTTGGCAAGATGAAACACCACCGGTGCGGGTTCATGATACGACAGGTATTGAGCGGAGTCATCGTCCTGGCGTTCATGGTCGGTTCTACCGTTACGGCTGCCGCTCAAAGTCAACAGAAAGTCATGCCGGCAGACGGCAGCCAGAACGATTTCTTCGGCATGTCGGTCTCGCTCCGAGGGGACCTTGCAGTAGTTGGTACGAGCAAGACCGAGGGTGCAGCCTACGTGCTCCGCCACCTGTGCGATGCCGGAATGTGCGAGTGGCAAGAGTACCAGAAGCTGGCTTCGGGCGTGACGGGCGACAGATTCGGCTTTGCCGTGGCGGGAAGCGGTATGCGCGTCGCGGTGGGCGCACCCGAGGATTCAAACGACAAGGGGGTTGGCGCAGGTTCAGCCTATCTATTTGCATTCGACGGCGAACACTGGAACCTCGAGCATGCCATCACCGCGAGTGACGCTGAGGCCTATGACGCCTTCGGCCACAGCATAGCGATGGATGGCAATCTCATGGTCGTCGGTTCGCCTATGGGAGACACCGGTGGGATGACTCCCATGATGTCCGGCACTGCCTACGTCTTTCGACATGACGGAACCGGTTGGATCGAGGAGCAGGAATTGGAGCCGCACGACCCGGCAATGGCAGATCGATTTGCAAACTCCGTAGCGATCCAGGGAACTCGCATTGTAATTGGCGCGCCCAGGAACGACAACGTGAATGGAATGAACGCCGGGGCGATATACATCTTTCGTCGATCGGGTTGTCGGCTAACTGAGGCGTGCACTTGGGTCCTGGAGGAGAAGGTCCTCGCGAGTGACGGAGCAGCCGGTGATTTTTTTGGAGCCTCCGTGGCAATTGATGGCAATCGCATCGTCGGAGGAGCGTGGAAGGGCGATCACACGCCCGGTGTCGAGTCGGGAGCCGCTTACACGTTTCGACATGACGGAAGCCAGTGGAACGAGGAACAGAAACTCGTCGCGGACGACGCCGAATCCGGAGACCAGTTTGGCGGACAGGTGACTGTCAGTGGCTCGCGTATCATTGTGGCCGCCAACGCTGACAACAACGAGAACGGTGCGCGATCCGGATCGGCATACGCATTCCGCTTCGATGGAGAGCGCTGGGTACAAGAGGGTAAGCTGATGGCAGGTGATGGCGCACCGTATGACCGGTTTCCGCTGTCGGTGTCGCTGGACGGCGATGGGGCAATCATGGGTATGCCATTCGACGAAAATGACAATGGCACGCTTGCAGGATCGGCATACCTCTTCAAGTTCGCGAGGTCTGTGAATGTCGAGCCCGCAGAGACCGTTCGGTCGGCGTATCGACTTCAGCAGAACAGACCCAACCCTGCCATGCTTTCGACCATCGTTGCGTTTGAACTGCCGGTCGCAAGTGACGTGCGGTTGTTCCTGGTCGACGTGCTGGGTCGCCGCGTCAAGGACGTTCTGTCCGACAGAATGGCACCCGGCGTTCACGAGAAACAAGTCGATGTCTCGGATCTTCCCGGCGGTATCTACTACTACCGTCTCGAGGCGAATGGCTATGTCGAGACGAGACGCATGGTAGTCGTAAAGTAAACTTCCCTACCCTTTCGGAACAGCAGTCCGCCGGATGGCTCCAACACGCAGGGCAGCATATCGAGATTCTTTTGGGACCTGGCAAGTAAGTTTTTGGACCTCAACTCCGTCGATCGCGCGAGTTCTGGTGGTGCTGGCCGTCATCTATGCGCTGGCTGCTGCGGTGCCGGCACTTGGTCAGCCTGCTCAACGGTTTTCACGCGATGACGTCTTTCAGCTCGAGTGGGCCACCGAACCGCAAATCAGCGCCGACGGACGGCATATAGTCTACGTGCGCAATGGAATGGACATCATGAACGACCGCAGGCAGCGGCGTTTGTGGATCGTCGCGACTGATGGCACGGGTCACCGCAAGCTGACCCTCCACGAAGGCAACGAGTCGTCACCCCGCTGGTCGCCCGATGGTACGCGCCTGGCCTACGTCCGCGGGACCGAGGCCGGTGCAGAGATCTTTGTTCAGTGGATGGACACCGGACAGACAGCCCGACTCACCCAGCTGGAGCGCTCTCCTTCTGGACTTTCGCGGTCTCCCGATGGCTCAAAGCTGGCTTTCTCGATGCTCGTTCCGGAGGACGAGCCAAGTCTGGACGTCAAGCTGCCATCGGCTCCTGATGGTGCGGCGTGGGCTGAAAAGCCGAGGGTCATCACGCGTGCTAGACACGAGGCAGATGGCAGCGGTTACATTGAGCCGGGGTACCGCCATCTGTTCGTCTTGCCGTCGGAGGGCGGCACGCCACGACAGGTGACTTCGGGAGACTATCAGCACGGCGAAACACCAAGTTGGCTGCCCGATGGGACCGGTCTTGTCTTCTCGGCCAACCGGATAGAAAACTGGGAGCACGATCACCTTGAATCGGAGGTGCACGTAGTATTGCTCACCGACAAGAAGATCGTAGCCCTGACTTATCGGAACGGACCGGACAGACGGCCGGCTGTCTCTCCCAGCGGACGCCACATCGCATATCTGGGATTCGACGACCGTGTGACGACCTTTCAGAATACCGATGTCTACATCATGAACCTCGATGGGAGCGAGCGTCGCTTACTAACGGGGAATCATGATGTCAGCTTCGAATCGGTGCTATGGAATCCGGGCGGGGACGATCTCTACGTGAGCTACCAGGACGCCGGGTTGAGGCAGGTCGCTCGCCTTTCGCTAGACGGCAAGCTGAGTCCGCTGGTCGATCGGATGGGCGGTACCGTAATCGGTCGCCCGTACATCGGCGGATCCTTCACGGTATCCGAGAATGGCTCGGTGGCATACACGCACAGCCTGTCGACGCGTCCTGCGGACGTAGCTGTCCTGCGAAACGGAACCTTGGATGAACGCGTCCTCACGGGCCTCAACGAAGACCTCCTCGCCGATCGCGCGTTGGGGCATGTGGAATCCATCACGTGGACCTCGTCGCCGGACGACCGTCTGATTCAGGGTTGGCTTGTCAAGCCGCCCGATTTCGACCCCGACGGCCGCTATCCGTTTCTCCTCGAAATACATGGTGGGCCTATAAGCGCCTACGGACCGCATTTCTCACCGGAGATCCAACTCTACGCGGCAGCAGACTACGTCGTCCTGTATGCAAACCCGAGGGGCAGCACCGGCTATGGCGAGGAGTTCGCCAACCTGCTGCACCACGACTACCCGGGCGGCGACTACCACGACCTTATGAGCGGAGTCGACGCCGTGCTGGAGAACGGATACATCGACCCGCAGCAGCTCTTTGTGACCGGAGGTAGCGCGGGCGGCACGATGACCGCATGGATTGTCGGATCGACCAATCGTTTCCGCGCCGCTGTCGTGACCAAACCTGTCATGAACTGGTATTCCAAGGTACTGGTGGCCGACAATTGGATGTACTACCACGACTATCGCTATCCCGGAAGCCCGTGGGAAAACCCCGAGGCCTACCTGGAGGAGTCCCCCATCTCGCTGGCCGGCAACGTGACCACGCCTACGATGGTCATGGTGGGTGCAGACGACCTGCGGACACCATTATCCGAAGCGAAACAACTCTACCACGCCCTTACCTTCCGCAAGATCGACACCGCGTTAGTGAAGATACCCGGTGCCGCTCACAACATTGCGCGCAGGCCCAGCCAGTTAATTGCGAAGGTAGCCTACACTCTGGCGTGGTTTGACAAGTATCGAGACTCGACCACGTCCGATTGAAAAGTGGTTCGTCCGGAACCGTCATCGTGTAGAAAGTTCCTCGAGTCCAATATGGGACAGATAGTCTTCATAGCGGGGAGCACTCCGGACGGTTTCCAAGATAGGGTCTACTCCAACATACGTGTTGAATCCAGCCGCAATGTCTGAGTATCGATACAACCCCCAAGCGGGTCATCGACCAGAAGACGTACTATGCTTCGGACGTCGCCGCGACCAGCGGCCCGAAATTCCAAGTCACCTTTTGACATGGCGGGTTTGTCGGCTTCTCTCGATTCGACTCGGACGTTCCGCGACGGGCACCTTGACCTATTCGATTGCCTGAAGTTCGGCCGCCGTCGCTTCGATGTGTCGGCAGTCAGAAATGAAGAACTGCCATTCCTCGGTCGCAATGGAATCCTTCGTCGCCATCCATCGCTCCTCAAACCGGGGCAGCTCTGACTCGAGGTACGTGACTGCCGCCGTCGCTCCCGACACGCCGCCCCCCGCTGGTATCAGCCCGACAATTCCGGCGACCGCTCCCACACTCGCCGACGCCTGAGCGATCGTCGAGCGCTGATCCTCGTCCTTCACGATGAAGCTCGCGACAAGTCCACCAATGCTCAGCACGCTTCCCGCGCCGACGATCACAGATTTAACTTTTCGCTTTGGGCTACTGGTTGCGCGCTGCTGCTCAGCCAGGAAGTCCGACATCTTCGACAGGAATGAGGAACGGGCCGCTGCGTAGTCCTCTGCGGTCGGACTCGCCCCCTCCTGGACACGTGAGTCGACGGCCTCCACATCGACCGTGGCCCCGATCGGACGGACGGACCTGGTTGTTGAGCAAGCGCCCAATACAATCGTGAGCGCTACGGAAACGAAAGCTGTCTTCATCGCTGTCGAGGTTCTAACCCGTTTTGGTTTGTGCTGGTCGAGTCAACTGGTCAAGTTAGCTTTCACGATTGTGAAAACCAGTACCGGAGTGACGGCGCGATAGCAAGAGGCCCAAGCTGACGTACAGCTTGGGCCTCTTGCTATGGCTCACGGTGTCAGGAATGCGCGTAGCTTGCAAGGCTACCGTGATGCCCTAGCTTGCCCTCGACTTGTAGAGAGAGTTCTTCGTACAGTCGGCCGCTGCGCGGAGCTCTTCCTGGATGGGTTTGTATGCTTCCATGTCAGTCGCCTTGTCGCCCGCTGCCCAGGAATCAAGATTGGGATACGAATCGGCGTACATAAACAAGCCGCGTTCAATACCGCCAACCTGCGGCGTCAGAACATAACTTTGGATGTCACCGCCTTCAACGTTGGCGTTCATGAACTTGACCCATTTGCCGTTCGCTGCATGAACGTCATCCATCGTCTTTCCTTCCTTCAGCTTGCACTCAACCGTTTCAACAACGCGATCGTCCGGCATCGCTGAGGCGGACAGGCCAACAAAAAGTACGGCCGCTAGCACCGTGGTAAGGACTAATTTCATGACTTCTCTCGGATATTGTGATTCGCTTGTGATATGAGGAGATCCGGAGGTCGTCCCAAACCGGATTGGCTTCTCGTATTTAGGGTCGCAAGTATACGGAAACCTTGCGGTAGACATTGCACTCCACACTGGTATTGTGGGCGACGGACCGCGGACAGCACTTTCTAGCGTTCACCGAGAGAAGTCTTCACGGTACGCGGCGCCTCGTCGTTGCAACCCGTGCACGTAGTTGCTATCGTGCGGAGACTTCGACATTCACTTTCGCCGCTGAGTTCTTTGGAGCCGAGAAAGACCTTTGCGGCACGGTGCCTCGCAATTTCCAGGTAAATCCCTTGGTAGAAACTCTGTATCGGAGGACAATCTGATGGCAAACAAAGGAAAGACCCAACTCTTGATCACATTCGTGGCGACTCCCGACCAGGTGGCAGAACTTGATCGGCTCGTGGCCAGCCACGGGGCCTGGATGGCGGAGTCGCACCATCGCGACGGGCCGAAAGCTCTTCTAGCCTACAATTTCTCGAAGGGACCGGAACACAGCAATCCGATGGATCCCACATCGGAACCGACCGGCAACGTGAGGTACGTTTTGAGCGAGATCTACGAGTCGCCAGAGGGGATCGCTGATCATTGGCAGCAGGCGCAAGAGACGTGGGCCGACTTCATGCAGATGCTGGACATCATCTCCAACTGCAACCCGCAAACGCTCCACGGTGGATCGATCGCTGAGTCACTGTGGTAAGGACAACGGAACGTTGCGCTCAAACGTCTGAAAGGTCTTCTTTGGCCGCCCTCTTGTTTGCGGACTCGCAACTCGGACCCTGCTGCTGAAATCGTCGCAAACGCGTCAGGTCACGCGAGTCAAATTGTTGACTCGATTGTCAGAATCGTCGGGAGGGCAATACGCAGCCTGATAGAAATGGTCGCAATCGCGACGGTGGATCTTCTTACCTCAAACCTGGATCCAATAGTACCGGAACTGGGAGTCGAAGCCACACGGGGCGTGTGCCCTAACGGATTTTAAGTCCGTTTTGAATGGGCGCTATATTGCAAGCCCGATTTCCCGTCCGACTGTAGGCAGTTCTGTAGGCAGTGGTGTTCTAGCTGTTTTTGAATCGCACGGCTATCAGCATCTAACTGCAATTATTGTCTCGTCACTCCGCCACTCACCATCTACGGGTGATCAGGGTTTCCGCAACAGCAAATAACGAAACCTCTTTGTAACAGCAGGCAGCGTCTCGACATCGCCCATACCGACTTTGCGTAAACTGTACACGATTAAAACGGAGGAGCCAACACTGGCTATTGGACCCTTTTCCGACGATGCTAGCGAGGACTTATGCGTGGCCGGGGTCGGCGACGAGAACTCGGTTGCGTGTCGACTAGGTCGCTGAGATTTGAACGTCCGTCCACGGCCGTCGACCCATCACCGGATCAGCACGGCACTCCGCGTTTCCACGTAGTCCCCGGCTTGGAGTCGGCAGAAGTAGACGCCGGGCGGCAGTCCGGTGGCGTCGAAGGTGACCTCGTGGGTGCCTGCTGGATGCATGCCCGAGGCAAGGATACTCACTTGCCGGCCCAGGACATCAAAGACTGTTAGCTTCGTCTCTGAGGGCGTCGGTAGATCGTATGAAAAGACTGTTGATGGATTGAATGGATTTGGGTAATTCCGTGACAGTGAGAACGAATTTGGAGTATCAGTTACGTTTGAAGCGATTGAGGTGATGACTGCGTTTTGCGGGAAAACCACATCGTCAATCCACACTCTGTCGATTACCTCCGGATACGAGGAAGAGGTCCGAACCATGTACCACTTCACTTCGTGTTCACCGGCAGGAAGCGGAAAGCTGTAGGCACGCCAGTTCATCTCTCCTGTCCACGACTCTATGTCCGAGTTGTCCACGGCAAACGTGACTTCCGAGCGGCCACTGGGATACCGCTCTGCAGCGATTCTCAAAGCGAACGAGATTTCGTCGGAAACAGGCAAGAATAGCCTGATCGATAGCCAAGACGTATCTCCAGGCGCGAGCTGGCCTGATCTTGCCGAGTAACTCCCGGTATGCGAATAATCGCTCGAAGTCTTCCACGTCGCGTGCTCGCTAGTTGACCAGCGAAACCCGCTCCCCGATAACTGTGACCTCTCAAAAGTGTCCGTCATTTCATCGCCCGCAACGATCCTCGCCATCCGTTTAGGAACTTGTATTGTGTCCGCCTCTGGACTGATGACAGATGTGTTGAGGTGTATGTGGTAGATACCTCTCGTGTCTAGGATAAGTGTGTTCTCAGAACCATCGTCTCGCTGCAGCATCGCCTGCGAAGATAGGGGTGTTTCGAGTGACCAGCTGAAGTTTGCTGCATACTCTTGCGTGAATGCGGCAGAGGCTAGTGCCGCGATCATTGTCACTCTTTCACCAACAGATGTGAGAACGGATTTCGGCTCAACTGAAGCAACAATGAGTTCAGGAGGTACGACGATCCGCGTACTTCCCGTATCACCAATAGCTGGACTGCTAAGGCATGGGTTGCCGTCATTTGAACACGCCTCGCGGAAATCCGTCCGCGCGTCGCCTATCGAAATATCGGCATCTTGCATCATCGCAAGAATCTCGGGATCGGTGAGATTCTCGTTATAGGTCAGACGCCAAATGGCGTTTTGTGGGACCCTATCGAAGTAATCGTAGCAGAACCTCTCTTCGCGATCGATGTACTCGAGCAGCTGCTGCAGTACGGAGGCAGAGGACACGCCCTCCCATGCACCCAGAGGAGGTGCCACGTCGAAGCCCTCCCCCTCGCTAGGTATCCCTGATCCATCGAAGCACGCTGTATAGACACCGTAGAACGTTTTGGATTCGCCCGCAGGCACAAAAAGATCAAGAGATCGAGTGACAACCAGGTGCTGGTCATCTCCATCCCGTTGAATCAGGATATCGCCGGGGCGAATCTCGACAATGATTCCCGCAGCCGCCGCGAGCGCATCGAAGTATCTCTGAGGCACTTCGTCACCTCCACTGCCGGCCATCACGTTATTCTCTTCTCCTTCAAGCGGAACAGTTAACCGTGTCAATGCCGGATCGTTCAGTGTATCTACTAGCTCCTCAATTGACATCGGATCGTACGACGGTTGGAGAGCACTGGCAAGATCTTCAGTGGACCCCCACCAGATCTCCTCTCCGTCTTGCGTAGCTACCCACGATCCATCTGATTGCTGTTGCGCTTCCGTGTACTCGTCTGGCAGCCCGATCAAATGTCCTGCTTCGTGTTCGTACAGATCGGCGAGGTCTTCGCCAGTTGTTCTCCACTCCCCAGATGCCGTCCCTTCGTTTACGCCTCCATCCTCCGGCCACTGGACATGACTTACCGGAACACATGCTGAATCACCGGCACACTGGTTCTCTTCCACTAGCTCAATCTGATGATAGCCCGGCGTGCGTGGTGGCTCGTCTGTGCCTTCAACAACCCGAACGTCTACTCGTACGTCTACCTCACGACCGTCGCTCGTGCTATGCCCGTCGTAAAAAGCTTCGATGTGTTCGGCGATATCGAACGCGTTGTCTACCGTAGCGGCATCGCCGTAAAACTCTACATAAATATCGATCGTGATGTCGTCGGCCAGGTCAAACTCACTGTTGTCTATGGAGGCGGAGACCGCATCGCCAAAATAGCCACCCTTGCCCTCGAGATTTACGATCCCACGAGCGACGGCATCCGTGAGGCTGATGCGCTCAGAGACCGCCGTTCCCGGGTGACCTGCCGTCGCGGCCGTTTTTTGCGTGTACATCCCCGTGGTAGCCGTGCGACCGCCTAACGTCTTCGTGATCGGACCCGCTTGCTTGTCCCACCTGGCACCGCAGACGTCTTCATTGGAAGAAAAGTATGTCGGCTGCCTAACCGTTTGAAGGTATCCTGCAGGAGTCAGGGCGTTCAGCATTGTGAATAGCTCTTCGATTACGCCGAATCTAAAATTGCGTACATAGACGGAATGCTCTTCGGAGTTGGCGTGCACGGTAACACGGGCGAAACTGCCTCGAAACACTCCCGGAGTGATGTACTCCTGACTCGCGCCGACGAGATGGCCTTCAGATACCAACTGCCAAAGAGAGGCGCGGTCTGCCTCAGAGACGGTAAACGACGAGTCCACGAGGATGTAAGGGAATACGTAACGGACGTACCTCGCTGATCTGTCGGCTTCTATGTAAACGCTCTGAGTCTCCCCGATAACCTCTCCGGTGATGACTCGAAGCTCGAAATCGGCTGGAACCTGGCCGTCGGCCGCTGTGCAGAAGGCGGCAACAATCAACTCGATGCAGAGAAAGCGATGAATGCTTCGGAAAACGAGTGCAGGTCTCGGGAATTGTGTCGGGGTCTTCTTCATCGGACATTACCTCAACGGGACACGTCGTTCATACGAGTTCTATAGCGAACGTCAATCACCATTGCTGTCGGGGCTTTCCCATGTTCCGACGGCAGTAGACTAGCCAGTGATATCCAGTGGCGAGAGGCTTTTTGCTTGAAACGCGATTCGGGAGATTCGTCTTTCATCACCATCCGATATGTTGACAGCGTTGTGATACCTGGATCCGTGAAGCACCGGCGGAGTCATTAATCCGACGCTCGTTATCCCACACATTCGCGACCCCTCAAGTCCCCCAAACGTGCCTGTTGCAAATAGTCAGAAGAGGAAGCAGCCGCCAACGGTGCAGTGCGCATCCGAGCGAACGTTTGCGGCGTCTACCACAGTGACTCAGCGATCGATCCACCGTGCAGCGTTTGCGGGTTGCAATTCGAGATGATCTCGACCATCTGCATGAAAGAGTAGAAAGAGAAGCCCCGCTTTACAGGCGGGGCTGTCTCGTCGTAACAAGTCCACGTGATTCGATAGCGGCACACGACTTTTAACGCGGTAGACGGATAATATCGAAACAACTGGTTTCGCCCTCCTCAAAGTCGTACAGGCAGTGAAACTGACCCGTGTAAGGCGTCAAACCACCCACGGCTAGATCCAGTTTGCCATGGTATCGCCATGACCAGACGTTGCGGTTCGGCGTTGAGCTGGCCCACGGAAGAATATCATTGTCAGTATTTATCCCGTCGCTCAGGCCAGAAGCAATAGGTACTCCGTCATCAAGGATATCCTCGCATTCGATATCAATAGGCCAAACCTCGGTCCGAACGTCTTCAGCTTGTCCGGGACTGTGCATGATACGAAAGCCATCCGGGTCGGGTGGAATCACATCTTTGAAATAGCCAACATCCGGCACCCCCACGCCCAGGCAGACCTCGTAGCCGGTGCGGCCGTGGACAGACACGAGACCCGTCTTTGCGTCGACGAGGATAACGGTCGCACGGCCCTCATGGACGAACACGCGGATCCCGGACTGCGTGGGCCTATCGTCCATCTTGGCGAGAACGTCGCTTTCCGGAAGAACGGGAGATGAGACGGGTTCTACTGTCGCGTCGCATCCAAGTGCGAGAACAATTAACGCGCACGTAAGTAGCTTCATTGGACACCTCCTTTCGCACTAGCGAAATTTGTTGGTTGTCTGATTGAAGGCTCGACTTCGTCTGCAAAAAGGGAGGTCGGGCCTTCCTTCTATCGTTTCACTCTTATAGCGAAGTCCTCAAACATTAGCTGAGAGACAACTCGAGGATCTCATGCAAGCTGATCCCTGACGAGATGTAAGGGAGGCGATGGAACGTAGAAGCCCTGACTGATAGGCAAATGGTGGAAGCTGGGTGCCGGAACAAGTCACAATCCCGTCATTCGACAGCATGCCAATTCAATCGCGTTCATACCACCTGAGATTGGACCCGCGCTTTGTACGTGGTGGATGCCTTGGCCTCGCAAGCACGTCCTTGTCGAGAAGGGACACTTCAACGACGCACGGTACAACTTCGGTGTTTCGTTGAAGGTGGAGGTGGCATCGTAAGAGTGGAACATGAAGAGTGCCAGAGTCTTGTCGCATACGAATTCAAGCGCTTGACCTAAGGCGGATGGTGATGGTGAAGTAGGGTCCCCGCTTTGTTTCGATTTCCAGCCCGGCTCGCAGTTGTGAACCGGGCCTTTTTTCTTCCACAAACCGGACCCCGGCATCGCCCTGCGTGCCGGGGCCAATCCGGGATCGGTTTACGGGCTAACAAACCGCTGGACCATACTTGGGCTACTTCGGTCCCATGAGGGCGCAGGACACTTCGTTGCCTTCAAAACTCAACACCGTGTCGCCTTCCCAAGTGACCCTCCAGAAGATCAGAACTTTGATTCTCTGTCCCGTTTCCTCGTTCTCATACCACGAGTCGTCTGGCTGGAATACGGTTGTTAGACCATCATTGTGTCCCGTGTGCCGGGTCCAGTGAGAATTGAATCGATAGATTCTCCACACGTCGCCGGTCTCGTCACCGATGATGGCGACATTGTCGTCCATCTCGTATTTGATTAGTTGCAGTACGTTGCCTGACGGCGTGAACACCTGCTTGGCAAACGCCCTTCCCGAGCCGACAAACCAGGCTTCTTCACCGGCACCGTTATTTATGCAGCTAACGAAACCGCCGGGTGCTGGCGAATCGATCGTGTAGTTGAACTCCCACCAGAGCTGCGTCCAGTCGGACATGTCCCCTTGCGCCGCCTTGCCGAGAGCCAGGTCTTCCGTCTCAACCGCCTTGGTATCGGATACCAAGCCGTCCTGAGAGCAGCCCGCAACACAGACCGAGAGAACAAAAGCAAAAGACATAGTTAAAAACCTCACAGGTCACCTCCCTCCGATCCTTCGGACGTTAGTGTGATTTGGCGGAAAGCTCGACCACTTCAACTTGACGGGAGTGTCGGGCTTTCCTGTTTCTACGTTGTTCCTTAAGGAAAAGCGACCCAAAACCGATGCCGGGCTATTCTTGCTCTGTGCTAGGGGAGATTCCCCGGCACAATGCGGTCCTGACATGTGTAGTCTCTGATCTGCGCAAAGACCGTACATGAGCCCGGATTCCCGTCCGAGTGTAGGCAGACATTTAGACAGTGTTTGATCTGTGTTCTGCTTAGTGCACCGTGGAAGTGCAACGAAGACAAGCCCTCCTCTTGCTACGGCGTAGACTCCGTCTTTCAGGGATTTCCCCACAGCCCCCAAACCTGCAAATCCCTACCCATCTACCCTGACATGTGTAGGGTTTGTCGGGCTTTGAGGTCGTAGCTACAGTCCGTTAAGTCAGGAGAGGTGAACGATGAAGTACATGACTCTCGTTATCACGCTTGGATTAGTGGCCGGCTGCGGGACGACAAAAATGGTCGAACGCAGTCTGGATGATGCTGGGATCAAAGACGTCGGCAGGCTTTGCTCCAACACTTGCTTAGCAACCCTATCGTACAGTACGCACTTCGAGGTTCACGAACCCGTGGACGAAGACTCGCTTTACAAACGACTGCAGGGAGGTGAGATTACCCTGCGACTGTCAGACTCTCGTGAGCTGCAGGGACGAGTGGGTAGGCTTCCGAGCCATCCCGAGAAATGGGTCATCGGCCAGGTAAGCAAAGACGCAAGCGCGGTTGACACCGTCCAATTCCGATTCTCATCCATCGAAGCCGCGTCGGTCGCAGGAAACATTCAGGCCAAAGATCTTCGTCTAGAGCCGGACTTAATCCTCGTGGACGAGCGACTTTCCTTGCCGATTTCATCGTTCAACGAGATCGTCATCAGTCAGTCGCGTCAAGTCCGTTCTCGTGGTGTCGGTGCCGGCCTCGGCCTGGGCGCTCTGTCGGGAGCGGCGATTGGAGCACTCGTCGGAGCAGCGGTATGGCGGGAGTGCACCTGTGAGGGCTTTGAATGCTTTGGCTGCATAGGCAATCCGGAAAGCAGAGGTACAGCCGCTGGAGCCGGAGCACTGGTTGGCGGGGTCATCGGAGGCGTCACGGGTCTGCTTGTCGGCGCGATAACGGGCACGCGGGAAAACACCATCTACCGATTTCGCCCCGACACTTCGCAGCAGATGAGTGTCGTGATCGGGGTGGGGCCAAGCACCTGTGCAGGCGGAGGTGCAAGATGACATGGCCCATCAAACCCCTGGTCTACGTCCTCGGGTTCAGTGTTCTCGCTGCGTGCAAGACGACGAATACAGTGGCTATCGATGAGCTGCACGCCTCGGAGGAACGGCGCACCTTGGAACTCACGCTGACAGATGGATCGCGGGTGACGATTCGTGACGCGGTCGTAACCGCAGACGAGATCACAGGCTTGATCACTGAGGAAGACACGGTGCGACTGGACGCCTCTTTACGGAACTGGAGGACGTCACCGTATCGCCTCGTGAGTCCGACGAAGAGGTAGTCGGGATACAAGGTTGTGATAAATCGATCCGAGGTCGGGCTGGTGATGGTCGAAACCGCTGATACGTTGGCGACAGCTGTTTCGGTGCTCGCGGTTTTGGCTGTTTCCTTTCTCGTCTTTGCTTATGAGATGTGCTCGAGCCCGGATGCGTTCTGCTGAGGGCTTCCGCCGCGCGGAGATACACAATGGGAAGACTCGTCGGAATCGTTCGAGAAGAAGGGCATGGTGGTGGTGCGCTGACAAGGTACAATCGCTGATCAGCAGATAGGCCCGGGACCCAAAACGAGGCCCGG